>CBFGXP010000391.1:0-1553 GCA_965652775.1 uncultured bacterium | reverse complement strand
GAAGCCAACCAATTTGTAAGAAGAAAATACAGGGAGGGCTGGACATTGGGAGTATGATCAAGAAGAAATTATTTTCATGAAAAGCCATCCGCCGCGGCGGATGGCTTTTTTCATAAACACTGCTCCAGCTATTCGGTTATCAGTTTAAAATACCGGCTATGGGAAACATGTTGCAGAAGGACTGTTTAATTCAGTAAATTGACAATGCTAATATTAAAAATCTATCATTATGGCCAAGATATTACAACGTCGCCGGTTTATTAAAAGCTCCGCCTTCGGTTTGATGGGTATTGCGGCTTTCAGCAATTCGTCAGCAACAGGTGGAGTTGGTAATATCGAACCGGGGAATAATCCCGAACCACTTTTTTATAGATATCCAGGTATAAATGATAGTATGGCCAGCGGTATCGTTGGTGCTTCACATGGAAATTTTGATAAAGTAAAAGAACTGGTAAATGCCCGACCTGAGTTAGCCGGTGCTTCATGGGATTGGGGTTTTGGTGATTGGGAAACTGCACTTGGTGCTGCATCTCATGTTGGTCGTCGTGATATTGCTGAATTTTTAATGAGCCACGGCGCAAGACCAGATATTTTTACTTACACTATGATGGGCATGCTTAAAAGTGTGCAGGAAATTATTGAGACAGTTCCTGGTATTCAATCGCATCCCGGACCACATGGGATTACTTTATTACAACACGCAAAGAATAGATTGGAAAATAAAGATATTGCTGCAACCGATGCAGCCAATGTGATCAAAGTGATCAGCTATTTAGAAAGCTTGGGTAATGCCGATATTAATCCTAAAAATTTAGATGTGACAGAGGATGAAAAGAAAAAATATGCAGGTGAATACCGTTTTGGAAATGGAGAAAATGAAATATTCGTTGTTGACACACATCGCCTCGGCTTTTTGCAAATAGGTCGCAAAGGTTCGTCACCCCGTAAGCTGAATAAAATTGATGCAGGTAGTTTTTCACCAGCGGGTGCTCCTTCCGTAAAAATAATTTTTAAAGTCACAAATGATAAAGCAGTGTCATTAAGCATTCATGAACCTGAACCCCTGGTAATTGGTGTAAGGATCTAATGACGTTATCTATTTAGGCACCGCATGCTTATGCTTCTGGTAAAGGCCCATAATTTCACCAGTCGCTAATACATGACCTTTCATAGCGTTAAGCAATTCATTTTTTCCCGCGCCAGCTTTAAGATCCAATTCAGCATCCAGCGCAAAAACTTTAAAGAAATACCGATGCTCACCGGAAGGGGGACAAGGCCCGCCATACCCTGGCTTTCCAAAACTATTAGTGCCGTTAATACCAGCATTATTTCTTTCAGCAATCGCTTCATTTGGCTGTATATTCCATACGACCCAGTGATCAAAAGTTCCGTTTGGTGCGTCCGGATCTTCTACTATTAATGCCAGGGTTTTTGTGTTCTTAGGAAAATTTTTAATTATCAGTGGCGGATTAATATTTTCTCCCTCGCAAGTGTATTGTGGCGGAATATGACCTTTATGACTAAATACCGTGGATATTACCTGTAGTTGATTA
>CBFGXP010000390.1:0-1605 GCA_965652775.1 uncultured bacterium | reverse complement strand
ATAATGCTATCGCTTAACGCAGATTTATATTCTGTAAAGCAATTAGGGATTGATATAAAAACTTGCTGAACTTCAATTAAAGATTTTGGTGAAAACTCATTGAGTTTTTCGTTCACTGTATTTTTAGGCAGATCGTTTTTGGAAGAATCATCATCATGATCAAACATTGCAGTAAGATGATCATCACAACCGCAATCAGTCTTGTTTTGGATTATTTCGGCCTGCCATTTACAAAAAATAAAAGAGGCCACCTTCCCGAACTGAAGGCTGATGAAAACCGTTAATAATAATATTGAAGAAATGGTACGCTTCATGCCAGTACCAAATTAATAAAAAATCTTAGCTTTAATGACATCACCAATAAAACAGTTATGAGAAACTTCATTATCGTAATTATACTTTTCGCACCCACTTTAGCCGTTACCGCTCAAAATTTCGATTCAGTCTCTATAAAAACTACTAAAGTAGCCGGTTCAGTATATATGCTGGAAGGCGCAGGCGGTAACATTGGTGTGTTGGTAGGGAATGACGGGGTCATACTCGTGGATGATCAATTCGCTCCTTTGTCAGATAAAATAAAAAAGGCAGTGGCATCAATCAGCGACAAACCGATCAGGTTTGTCATCAATACACATTTTCATGGCGACCATTCTGACGGAAATAAAATATTCGGCGGTGAAGGTGCCATTATAGTTGCCCACGAAAATGCCCGGAAAAGATTGAGCACCGATTATTTTTTCAAGACTTATAAGCAGGAACAAAAAGCAATGAGCTATGAAGGATTGCCAAAAATAACATTCGCCCAGTCACTCAATTTCAATATGAATGGCGAAACGGTCCATGTGATCCATATTAAAGATGCACATACCGATGGTGATGCCGCTATTTATTTCAAAGAAGCAAATGTGCTTCATGCCGGCGATGCATTTGTAAGGTATGGCTTACCATTTATTGATGATGATGGAGGAGGAACAATAGACGGTATGATAAACGGAGCCGAGCAAATGTTGAAAATGATAAACGATCAAACAAAGATCATTCCTGGTCACGGACAGATAAGTAGCAAAAAAGATCTCCAGGATTACAAAAACCATTTGCAAACTATCAGGAACCGGATCGCTGACGGGATCAAAGCCGGCAAAACTGTTGACCAGGTCATCAGTTCAGATCCCACTAAAGAGTTTAAGACCGGTTATGATAAAATATTTTTTGTGCAGTCTGTTTACAACTCATTAAAGAAAAAAGCTCCTTTCTAAAGATTATCGAACATATCTTTTGTCATAGCTGCAAGGTCGTATTCTTCTTTCCAACCCCAATCTTTTCTTGCCACCGAATCATCAATACTTTGTGGCCAGCTATTAGCTATCGCTTGCCGGTAATCGGGCTTATACGAGATCTTAAAATCAGGAATATGTTTTTTTACTTCAGCTCCAATTTCTTTCGGAGAAAAACTCATACCTGAGATATTGTAAGACGTTCTTATAGAAATTTTTTCTGCCGGTGCTTCCATCAACTCTATAGTAGCACGAATTGCATCCGGCATATACATCATTGGCAGGTAAGTATCCTCACTCAGAAAGCATTCATATTTTTTTTCTTCCAACG
>CBFGXP010000389.1:0-1645 GCA_965652775.1 uncultured bacterium | reverse complement strand
ATCTGTCAACTTTGCAGCTACTCCTACCGAATATTTGCATGACACTAAAGAATCGGGCGTAGGTCTTGGCGCCTTTGCCCGATATTATTTTTTAAAGCCACGGAAAAAGTTCAATGCATTTGCAGAAGCAGCCTATTCGTACAGTTTTGAAAAAGTAACATCACAAACGCAGGTGATCTCTCCTTCGTATAGCGAATCACATATAGAATCCCAATACAGGGCCAATAAGTATTCGGTGATAGCCGGGCCGGCATTATTCATAAGCCCAAAGGTTTCCTTTGAATTTTCGGTAGGGTATACCTATAGTAAGGGAACAGATAAACAAACAAACTACGATCGAAAAACCAACCATGTCATTTTTGGTACAGGGTTCCACGTATACCTTGGAAGATAAAAATCACTCTACAGAACAGTTGTTGAATCCTTTGGGAGGATTAATGAGTAGAGGGGATCATAGTATTGTACTGTCCGCAATAAACTATAGATCGCACTTCTGTGTACACCTCTTGTTCATTTTACAGAGATTATTAAGCTAATAACCCAGGTTGTAAATAATATCCGGAATCCTCAGACGTGTGGGTTGTTGCGAAGGCAGGTTCGAAACAATTTCAAACTGTATCTTTATTTCAAATTCCGTACGAACCTTCAAGTGCAACGGTTATTACGTGCCTGTTGTCAATTGCAAAAATGATATGAGACCATTACTCACAGGATTCGTTTTTATAACCCTTGTCGTCTTATCCCTCGCCTGTAAAAAGGACATCGATGGAGACGAATCCGACCTGTACGGAACCTGGGTAAAAGGAAGTAACCTGGGCGATACGTTGTGGTTTATGAGAAAGAATGGCAAATACATCATGCGGCAACCTGAATCATTCAATCCGCTCCGGCCTACTTATTCCGAAAAGGAATACCAGTTTAAAGATGGAAAACTGAAAATAAAATCATTTGCCCCCACATCACAGGAATATTTTACTATTAATAGTTTTACCTGGATCCGACCTAAGGAAGAATTTGCCGTAACAAACAGCGAGCTGTTTCCGTTTTTGTCTTCTATCCTGACTTATAAGTATCAAAAGCTTTGATCTTACCCTGTTTTCAATTGTTATTCTATATAATATTTACTTTCTCCTTTTCTATACCTGATAATGCCATTCTTTTCTTTTTCACTCAAAGCTGCACCTTTAAATATCGCTTTGCTGGCACCAAAGATCGTTACAGTTTGTTCTGATTTTTCAAGCAATGCGCTATCTGCTTCTGCATAGAGATCGCCATATCGTATCACAACATTTTTGATCAGCATCATTTTAGTGGTGTCTTCAATAAGCCTGACAAACTTCGAATTCAATTTCTCAGTGCCAACCTTGTTATTATTTTGACTGCAAGCCGTAAAGGTTGTTGCGATCAAGAAAACGAGGAGGAGATTTTGCATATTATCTAAATTTAATTTTAACAATGATAGTTATTTAAAAAGTTCATTTAATTTTTTATCCAGCGCCGATCCTCTCAGGTTCCAGTTTATGATCTTACCTTCAGGATCTATTAGTACATTCTGAGGGATCGATATGATACCATATTGCTTTGCAACGCTGTTATCAAATATTTGCAGGTCACTTACCTGCGGCCACACAAGTTTATCTTTGAT
>CBFGXP010000388.1:0-1724 GCA_965652775.1 uncultured bacterium | reverse complement strand
CAAGAGAGTCTGCTACATTTATTGTTGTCTCGCAAACTTTTATTCGCCCGTTAAAGTCAGAAGTGTCCGCTGCAAGATCTTCTGCATATGATCGTATGTATTGCTTTTCTCTATCTTTTTCTATTTTATGTTCCAATTGATACTCTGCAAGGAAGCCACAGAACACGGCGAGAAACAACATCAAAAACTCCCAGAAATAATGGGTCCATTTTTTTCTTGCAGTATGGGTATGGGCATGTACTTCCATAAAATTTTAATCAAGGTGGTATTCGTTTCGTAATTCTTTCAGCAGCTCTGCATTAACCTCAATGTATTTTTGATAATGAATCTGCCGGGTACCACGGAGTCCGTATCCTGCGTAAAAGCCCAATACGTTTATGGTGCCAAGAGAATCAAAGGCATCAATTTTTTTAAATTGAAAGGGAATCAGAGTATCACTTTTTTCATACCGACTAATTTTGTCAAATATATTTTTTCCTCCATATTGGTTTATTGCCTGGTCAAAATTCATATCATAATGTTTTACAAGCAGGGGGTCTATATATTGAATTCTTATGGACGATTCCAGAGCCTGCCGGTCGTTTATATTTTGAATGGCAACAGATAAATCACCAATCAGTTTTTGCAGTTCATCGTTCTTAAAATAGCGCAGGGCGCCTGAGTTTTTTAATTGCTCCAGCACTACCGTCCGGGGTTCAAAAATAGACGGGGTACGAAAATTAAGGCCATACTGCAAATTAAGAACAAAGCTTTTTGAAACATCGGCGACGGTGCTGTCTTTAAAATAGTCCATCAGATATTTCAGGGCATTCTCCTGCTTAATACGGTTCTGGGATTTTATTACCACATTAACCGAATCATTTTTAAGTTCCTCATATAAACTTTTTGCCAGTTCTTTTGCTCTGTCCTTTTCAATCTTATGCTCCAATTGATATTCTGCCAAAAATCCACAGAACACAGCTAGGAACAACATGAGGAATTCCCAGAAATAATGCCTCCATTTTTTTCTTGCAGTATGTGCGTGATGATGGACTTCCATCTTAATCCTTTTTAAAATAACTGTAAAGGAATGCGGCTGTAAAGCCAATAATTACGTAGATGATCAGCCGGATAATTCTTCCTTTTGTTTCGGGATGCATAAAGGATATTTTTTGTAATATACTGAAAGAAATAAAATCTTATTTATTAAAGCCCGGACCTTTTAATGTTGTTCCACTTTTAATACCGGTATGGTTCTTATTGTCTATTGCCAGTTGCCCATTTACCAAAACATAATGAAACCCCTGGGAGAATTGATGTGGCTGTTCAAATGTTGCCTTATCAGTTACTTCATTCAGGTCAAACACCACAATGTCGGCTGCCATTCCTTCTTTAAGTAATCCACGATCTTTTAATTGAAATTTTTGTGCAGCAAGCGATGTCATTCTCCTGATCATTTCTTCCACTGAAACTAATTTCTCATCTCTTACATATTTTGCCAGTACCCGTGCATTTGTTCCATAAGCCCTTGGATGCGGCATTCCTCTTCCCGGCAGTGGCACGCCAGCATCTGCACCCACCATATTAAACGGGTACTTTATAAAATATCGAACATCATCTTCATTCATACTGTGATAAACCATTTGAGCACCACCGGCCAGCATCATATCTAATATGGTTTCCGCCTCATATTTCATCTTTGATTTCCGGCCTTTCAGCTTATTTATCTGTGAAATATTTTTTCC
>CBFGXP010000387.1:0-1761 GCA_965652775.1 uncultured bacterium | reverse complement strand
TATCATGGATTAAAAGCCAAAGACAGAACTTTTAATGCAACGATGAAAACTGATTTTGATGAAAGTATTGGTAACATCAATATTATTCCTCAGGATATCGGGAGGGTTGTTCTTAATTTGATCAACAATGCGTTTTATGCTGTGGATGAAAAGAAAAAGGATGCTTCGGCAAGCTCAGCACAAAATGGATACGAGCCAATGATTTCAGTTAGCACAAAAAAGAATAATGGGAAGGTTGAACTAAGAGTCAGTGACAATGGAAATGGTATTCCGCAAAAAGTATTGGATAAAATTTTTCAACCATTCTTTACAACCAAACCAACAGGGCAAGGAACAGGATTAGGGCTATCGTTGAGCTACGATATTGTAAAGGCGCATGGTGGTGAGTTGAAAGTAGAAACAACGGAAGGGAAAGGCAGCGAGTTCGTTGTTCAATTGCCTAAAATGTAAACGGGCTTTTTGGAGGTATTACTTTTATTATAGTTTAAAGGCGAGCAAGGATAGCTGTGATGTGAAAGTAGGTGGTATTCGGGTTTTTTATACAACTGGCTTCTAAAATGATTCAGTTATGAGGGTCTTATACCTGACAGTATTACTTGTTTTGTTTTCCCATGTTGCCAAAGCCCAACTGGATTTCTTAAATGGCTTATACCATAAGCTAAATAATTCTAAAGAGGATACCAGTAAAGTTTTAGTGATGAGTGACCTCGCAGACTATTATGGCTTCAATCAATTCGATAGTTGTATTGTTTATTCGCATAAAGTTATTGAACTCTCGAAAAAGCTTAATTATCCCTATGGAAGTTTCAGGGGGCTACGCAGTTTGTTTTTTGCATACAATAGCCGGGCGAACTATCCCAAAGCGCTTGAAGTTACGCTTGAGAATTTGAAGGTCGTGGAAAAATTAAAAAAAGAAAGACCAGCTACCGGGGCTTCCGTATATTTTTTTTTAGGAGTGCTTAACCGGGAGATGGGAAATTATCCTACAGCCATTACACAGCTTCATCATGCCATCTGGTTATACAATGGGGGTGGTAAAACATCGGTGCCCGAAGCGTTTCCTGCTCATTGCCATTTAGCTCTTTTATATCAAAAATTAAAGCAACAGGATTCTGCACAATGGCATGCCCAAAAAGGATATGACTTAAGTATGCAATCAAAGGCGTTTAAAAGATATATTTTTCTTGGTTCATCTGTACTGGGCTATGTCTATCAGGAATCAGGCAACTTTCAGTTAGCACGGGACTATACCTATATTAGTGTACAGCAAAGTAAGATGTATGATAATACCTACTGGCTTGCCAGGAACTACAATCAGCTTGCTACTCTCTTTAACAAGATAAATAACATCGATTCTTCTATCTATTATGCTAAGAATTCACTTCAACTTTGCAAGGAGCACGATTTTAGTGAATTTGCCTTAGAAGCCAGTACTTTGCTCACAAAGGCTTTTGAGCTAAAGAATGAGCCAGATAGTACGGTTAAATACATGAAGATCATGCTGGCAGCAAAAGACAGTGTGTTCAGCCAGTCGAAAGTTCAGGAATTCCAAAAATCTGTTTTCGATGAAGAGCAGAGAAAACAGGAAATTCAAAAAAAGCAGGAACAGGAAAAGAACCGAATGAAAATGATTGCTTTGGTGGCTGGAATTGTTGTTCTCTTATTAATAGCTTTTATTCTTTGGCGCAATATAAGATTGAAGCAAAAGGCTAATTTGAAAATAGAAAAAGCTTATCGTGAACTCAAAACCACGCAGGCCCA
>CBFGXP010000386.1:0-1870 GCA_965652775.1 uncultured bacterium | reverse complement strand
GGACCTGATGGATATTTATATATTTCCATTGGTGATGGAGGCGGAGCAAATGATAATGGAAATGGACACGTCCCTGATTGGTATCTGACAAATACCGGTGGTAATGGACAGGATGTAGAAGCTAATTTGTGGGGAAGTGTTTTGCGTCTTGATATGGATGGTGCTATGCCTTATGGAATTCCTTCCGATAACCCATTTGTTGGTAAAGCGGGGTTTGATGAGATCTATGCATATGGTTTCAGAAATCCATACAGGATGTCATTTGATATGGGTGGCTCACAAAGATTATTTTTAGGAGATGCAGGACAAATTTTGTATGAGGAAGTAGATGTAGTGGAAAAAGGAGGCAACTATGGTTGGAATGTAAAAGAAGGAACGCATTGTTTTAGTACGGCAAACCCGGGAACATCATTAAGCGAATGCCCAAGCATTGATCCATTTGGTAACCGTCTTATTGATCCTGTTATAGAAATACTGAATGCGGCAAATCCTGCACCCGGTGTTAAAAGTTTGACAGTCATTGGTGGTCATGTATATCGCGGAAAAGAAATACAAGGATTGAAAGGTGATTATGTCTTTGGTAGTTTTTCCAAATCATTTACACCACAGGGTGAACTTTTCGTTGCAAAACCAGCAGGTCCCGGATTATGGCCATTCATTGAAATTCCATTGGCAAGTTTCACAGATCATTTGGGAGCATTTGTAAAAGGTTTTGGACAAGACCTGGAAGGAGAGATCTATGTGGCTACTTCTACATTATTAGGTCCATCAGGAACAACTGGTAAAGTTTATAAACTTGTAGCGACTGAGTAAGTTCATGATGCAGCTACCGTCCTTTGTGGCATGTTGGATGGCTGGTAAAAAAACCTTCTGATCTTTCAGAAGGTTTTTTGATTAAAACTTACTACCAAATAAAAGTTTATTAAATAATTTGAAAAGCTTTCTAATTGTATAGTCCCATTCCTTTCGCCGGGACAAGAGATAATGATTTATTTACTTCACAATCTCTTTAAATGAAACTCCTTATCATCATCACACTCTTACAGTTCTTATCATCAAATGGCCTTGCACAAATTTCAATTAATAATACCAGTTGGGATGCTCATACCACAATCCCGCAATCAATTGACCTGAGACTTGAGTTTGCACGGACAGGTTTCAATTTTTCGTTTGAATGGGAAACTTGCTGAGCCTTCTTATTTTTTACAGAAGAATGATAGCTTATTTATTCGTAAACCAGGGGGAGTTTCACCTTGTAGGTCTGGTTATGAAGCATGGCATAAAATAGAATGGCTTGAGAACGTTAATAAATTTATATTACATAATATATCTGATGCCTGCCGCCGACAAAGCAATTCATGGACAAGTATGCGGATAAGATCAGGAGTTGAACTTCTCAGGAGGTATGTTCTTTAATAAATATTCTTTTAAAACGAAATCATGAGAAATAAAAAAAATTGGAAAGCGGTTGTATGCATATTCTTGATGCTCATCCTTCAAAATGTAGTTATTGCTCAACAAGCTTCACGTCCCAATGTTCTTTTTATTGCTTTAGATGATCTGAATGATTGGATCGGTCCGCTGAATGGATACACAGGAGTAAAAACTCCAAATATGGATAAGCTTGCCAAACAAGGTATGAGTTTTTCAAAAGCTTATTGTGCTGCGCCTCTTTGCAATCCTTCACGGGTAAGTTTGCTGACAGGTGTGCGGCCTTCTACTTCGGGTGTATATCAGAATCAACATCCCTGGCGGCCAACAATGCCGGATGTAATTACGCTTCCGCAATATTTTATGGCCAATGGCTATGATAGCTATGGCGCCGGTAAAATTTTTCATGAAACATTTCATGATTCAGCGTCATGGAGAA
>CBFGXP010000385.1:0-1873 GCA_965652775.1 uncultured bacterium | reverse complement strand
TTTTATCTGTAAATGCTGTCAACAGTTGTGGTGTAAGTCCCGAACTAAAAATGAACATCATAGTATCAGGTGCAAATGAAAAAGATCCTTACAGTCTGCAACTATACCCTAATCCATCCACAGGGCAATTTTTTCTGAAAGCAAAAAGAGTACAGGATAAACTGATCAATGTAGCAGTATTAAATATGGCGGGCCAATTGGTATTCCGTAGCGGAAAAAAACAGGGAACTAATGATTATTCTCAGCTAATTAACCTGGATAAAATGGCAATCGGACTCTATGCTGTAAAGATCATGATTGATGATCAAACATATGTTAGATCAGTTATGATAAACCATTAAACAAAATATGGCGAAGAATATTCTTAACAATAGAGGTCCTAGATGATGTAGCAAAACATTTATTTAATTTTTTCACTTTCAAAAAAAAATTTATGAAAAAAAATCTCATTATCGCAACTGTATTTTTAGTAAATGTTATGTTACTAATCAGTTCTTGTAAAAAAGGAATTGACAAGCCAATTGCATTGTCTGAGGAGTCTACTTCAGCCAACAACCCCAACGCTCAAAAGGGAAAAAAGAAAGTGTTTGTTTCAAACCTTGACGAGCTTTATGCTGCAGTTAATGATCCTAGTAATACTAGTTCTGAAGTAATACTTGCGTCCGGTATTTATTTATTGAATGCTAACTATCCAAATGGCGGACGTCTCGAATTACAAACGGATATGACGTTGCGTGGGCAACCCGGCAACTCCGAAGCAGTATTGATCGATCAATCATCACTGCCTGCCGCTTCATATATTACGCCAGCAGCAAGCACAGGTGGGGTGCGATTGGGAAGGGGAACGAACGGTTTGGAATGGTTGTCGGTAAAAGGAGGAACTCTCAGTGTAAATGCTTTTGCTGTAATAGCCGTTGATCTTGCTTCGGCAGAAACATCGATTAAAATCTCGCACGTTAAGGTATATAGCAATGGCACACGAATCGGAATCGATCTCCGAAACAGGCTTGCAGAACACGCAGGTCGAAAAATATATGCGGAGCTTGCGCACAATGAAATAACAGGGTTTACGAGTTCTTTAGGCTTCGCACTGGCAGTATTTAATGTAAATAACGCTACAGGAGCGGCTATTAAACTAAATATGAAAGAAAATTATGTTCACGGAAATAAAATTGGGCTTATTACCAATAATGGTGCTTTTAACAGGACTATGGAAGACGGTCAAATTGAAATAACTTCACAAGCAGATCGGTTTGAGAATAATGGTTGCGCAATTGATCCTACTGGTGGCGGAAACCAGGCAGCAACAACTTTTGCCAACAACAACACTACAACGATTAAGATGTTTGGTTCAACCATCAGAAACAACAACCCTCCTGGAGCACCGGAACTTCAACCCGTAAACGGAGCCTTAGCAGGCGGAGTATATGCTGTCGGTGGATTTAACTCCGTTAATAACATTGCAGGATACAATAGGGCTTCAAATAATAAAATGAAATTAGAATTCTATGGCTGTGATATTTCAAATAATAATGGCACAGATATATATGCTTATGGGGCATGGTGTTTCCCGGCAGCAGTTTTAGCTGGCACGAACAATATGTTAGATATTTATCTGCATGGCATAAGTGCAAATGCATCAATCGTGGTAACTCAAAGTGAACCAGCCGAACCATCAGGAACGAATGTTGTAAATGTTTATCGATAATCACCATCCCTTTCTTATCGATCATATAAACAAAAATCCTCTCTTTAATTTGAGAGGATTTTTTTATACCAACTTTAAATTTTTACCAGCTACCACTTGCACCACCACCACCAAAACTTCCGCCACCAAAGCCGCCAAAGCCGCCGCCTCCACCGCCTGACCAAC
>CBFGXP010000384.1:0-1922 GCA_965652775.1 uncultured bacterium | reverse complement strand
TTCTACTTCTTATTCTTACACAAAGCTTGGACGCATTGATGATGTTAAAGGACTTACCGGTGCAGTGGGGTCGGGGAATGTCACCGTTACTTTTGAATTAGAGTAAATAAAGAGTGCAAATTTTGAACGGCGATCTACCCTCGCCTGTATTTGATATGACGATGATTAAAACGATCGGCCGAATAATCAAAAATATATGAATTGCAAGGCGTGCTTATATTCTCTGGCCTTTATGGATTGTCGTAGAGACAAGGCATGCCTTGTCTCTACGAACATTATGAATAGAGTTGATCTTGTCTCCAGTTGGCCGGATTGTTAATTATATAATTTCTGATTTGATAAAATTCATTTTTGTTCCGGATTATATGATCGTGAAATCGTGATTGCCAGCCAAACGACAATTTATTTTCATTGCAAAGTTTTGACACAGCAGATTTGAAAGAGCCAACCATCGCTGAAATGGTGTTCTTTCCCTGATTGCGAAAACGGAAATGTTTGGGCTTTGATTCCAATTCCAAATGCTGTGATTCTAAAATATCGGGTTGTTGTAGAGACAAGGCATGCCTTGTCTCTACCTGATCAGAACCTCGGCCATTATTCATAAACGGGTTTTCAATCAAAACAATTCCATGTAAATGATTCGGCATTACAACCGATACGTCTAAATAAAAATAAGGGAAATGAGCTGGTATGTTAATCCAGCATTCTGGCGCATATTCGCCAATCTTCGATAACTGCATTTTTGAATTTAATATCTCTCCAAAAGAATGTTTGCGGTTGGCTGTACAAATTGTAAGGAAATAGGCAGCATTACTGCTATAATCCCAGTTTGATAATCTGGCTGATGAAATCCGGTATTTGTTAAGAAATTTATCAGTCATTGGTCTAATGGATATTAAAGATACAGAATGGACATGTCCGTTGAAGTTTTAGAATATTTGACTTTCGTAATTACTTATGTGCCTTTTGTTATTTTCTGGTTTGGCATCTATTTAGCTTTGTATCACAAAAGTTTGAATTATGAGTGCAAAAATGAAAAAAAAGAAAATTAGGAAACAGTGGTCTTGAGGTTTCAGCTCTTGGTCTTGGCTGTATGGGCTTGAGTTCAGGACTTGGCCCACCTGCTGATAAACAAGAAGCCATTACACTAATCAGGAAAGCAGTTGAAAAAGGAATTACATTTTTTGATACAGCAGAAGTTTATGGTCCATTTGCCAATGAAGAACTTGTTGGCGAAGCATTAGAACCTTTTCAGGGACAAGTTGTGATCGCAACAAAGTTTGGATGGAAACCCAATGCTGAAGGCAAATGGTTTGACCTGGATAGCCGTCCTGAACACATAAAGCAGGTTTGCGAAGCCTCATTAAAACGATTAAGAGTTGATGTGATCGATCTTTTTTATCAGCACCGCGTGGATCTCGATGTTCCCATCGAAGATGCTGCCGGTGCAGTACAGGACCTTATTAAAGAAGGAAAGGTGAAATATTTTGGTTTATCTGAAGCTGGTGTAAAAACAATTCGTAAAGCACATGCTGTGCAACCTGTTGCTGCCTTGCAAAGTGAATACTCATTGTGGTGGCGGCAGCCTGAACTGGAATTGTTACCAGCTCTTGAAGAGCTTGGAATCGGATTTGTGCCATTCAGCCCGTTGGGAAAAGGGTTCCTTACTGGTAAAATTGATGAGAATACAAAGTTTGATAGTTCTGACTTTCGTAATATAGTTCCTCGTTTTTCCCCTGAAGCAAGAAAAGCAAATCAATCAATGATCGATCTGCTGAAAAGCATTGCACAAAAGAAAAACGCAACACCTGCACAGGTTGCTTTGGCATGGTTGTTTGCACAAAAACCATGGATCGTTCCTATACCAGGTACTACAAAACTGCATCGTCTTGAAGAAAATATCAATTCAATTGATATTGAAT
>CBFGXP010000383.1:0-1927 GCA_965652775.1 uncultured bacterium | reverse complement strand
TAATATTTATCTTCTGCAGATGTTAGCATGATAGAGTGTGCAGGAACTCCTTTTAAAGCAAAAGGATAATTGTCAGAACGCATAAACAATAAGCTTTTGAAATAGGGATCCCTTTTAAAAAATTCTTTCTCAGATCTATCACTAAAAGACTGGTAATTGCGGTTTAAGATTTTTTTTAGATCTGAAAACTCATCGCCGGTTATAAAGGGCCGCGGATTCTTTGATTCACCTCGTCCTATCATTTCTATATTAATAACGGTAACTATGGAATCAGGCGCATACTCATTTGCGAGAAACTGGGACCCTAATAAACCAAGCTCTTCCCCGGTAAAAGCAATAAACAATAATGTTCTTTCATTACTATCTGTTGTTTTAAAATATTTTGCCAGGCTTATCACTGCCGCCACGCCTGATGCATTGTCATTGGCACCATTGAAAATTGAATCCTTTTTTTCGGCAACGAATTTATCGTTTGGAAACGGGTTTGTTGCATTTGTGCCAACATGGTCATAATGGGCTGAAAAAATCACCAGCTGACCCGGTCTTGATTTTCCTTTAATTGCACCGATCACATTATACCATGATGGTTTCACCTCCTGGAAAAAACCCTTATTGCCCGCCACATGGGCAAGACCGGCTCTGAGAAATTCATCAGCAATAAACAACGCTGCCTTATGATTTTCGGTCGTTCCGGTAAATCTTCCCTGCAAACTATCTGAAGCAAGCACTTCAACTATATGCCGGAGTGAATCAGGATTAAATAAGGAATCTGCCAGTGTCGACTGTCCTCTACCAAAGCAAAAGGAAAAAAGAAGTTGAGTTGCAAGAAATGATTTTAAAAATAATTTCATTTCAAAAGATTCTTAACAGTCTCAATTATTTTGTGGGGAACACTTACGCCCTGTTCACCGTTACCCTTTGTAAGTGGTGAAATATGTTCCTTATAAATTTTAGAGGTATTTAGATTTTTCGATGAGGCAATTGGATCATCGATCATGATTAAAACATGTGGTCTGCCGTCAATTTCCGTTACAAGCACAACCACATAATTTGTAAGACCTTTTTTGATAGCGAAAAAGATCTTCTTTAAAATATCCGGATTACCCGTTTCTACTACTTCTCCAATGAAATTTACTCCATTAATATTTTGAATTCGTTCCAGAAGAAACCCTTTAACTGACTCCACTTCTTTTGCATCTGCTTTTTCCAATTGTTTTTTTAGCCCGGTATTTTCTGAAAGTAAATTCTCAATTGTTTTCAAAACATCCTTTGGATTCTTGAATTGTTCTTTTATCGAATTCAATTCCCTCAACTTGTTATTGAGATATTCTTCGGCTGCTTCTCCACATAATGCTTCGATCCGTCTAACGCCTGCAGCCACTGCCGTTTCATGAGTGATCTTAAAAAATCCCAGTTCGCCAGTAGTGCCAACATGCGTACCACCACAAAGCTCAACTGAGTAGGTGGGATCGATGATCACTACTCTTACAACATCACCATATTTTTCGCCAAACAATGCCATTGCTCCCAATTTCATTGCTTCGTCTTTTGGCATTTGCTTTATTACAACAGGAATATTTTCCCTGATCTTTTTATTTACTAAAGCTTCAATCGCTGCAATTTCTTCATCATTGACCTTTGCAAAATGAGAAAAGTCGAATCTTAAATGTTCATGATTTACCAAACTTCCCTTTTGTGCCACATGCGTGCCCAATACTTTTCTTAATGCTGAATGTACCAGGTGAGTAGCGGAGTGATGCAACTCTGTGTTCTTTCTCTTTATAGCATCAACTTTTGCAATTATTTCTCCGTTCAGCTCTTTGGGAATCGAATCAGTAAAATGAATGATCAGGTCATTATCCTTTTTTGTATCGGTAACAATTATTTTTTCACCATTAACAATTAACTCTCCTGTATCACCAACCTG
>CBFGXP010000382.1:0-1949 GCA_965652775.1 uncultured bacterium | reverse complement strand
TTTTTTGCCGTCAACTTCAGTTTGGTAAAATTTGTATCGCCGGCATTGATCAAGCCTTATGCAATAAATATTTTGAGGGTAGGGGTCAGCCTTATTTTGTTTTGGCTATTATGGACGCTTGGTGATACAAAACCACATATTAAAAGAAAACACTGGCCACGATTTTTTCTTTGCGGACTCACTGGTATTGCTATTAACCAGATGTTTTTTATAAAAGGCCTTACTTACACTTCGGCTATTCATGCTTCATTACTTATATTATTAACCCCTATCCTTATTACAGTTTTCGCTTTCGCAGTCCTGAAAGAAAAATTGACAATCGGAAAGTCAGTTGGATTGGCGTTGGGAGTTGGCGGAGCGGTTTTACTCATTGTTTCAAAAGAACAATCTGCTTCAGCTACAGATTATTTGCTTGGCGATCTGCTGATCGTCATCAACGCAATTTCTTATACAGTTTATTTTATGATCGTAAAACCGTTGATGAAGGAATATCCGCCGCTGCATGTGGTGAGATGGGTGTTTACCTTCGGTTTCCTGATGATACTTCCGTTTGGCTGGAATGAGTTTTTTGAAATTCCGTGGGAAAAGCTGGAATGGTCACACCTGGCATCGCTATTTTTTATTGTAATATTCGGCACATTCCTCGCTTATTTTTTTAATATCTATGGCATACAGCACCTGGGTGCAGGAGTTACAGGTTCATATATTTATACCCAACCCGTATTTGCAACGCTTATCGCCGTGATCTTTTTCCATGAACAATTAACCACTGCCAAATTGTTGGCAGGCGCAATGATCTTTCTTGGAGTATTCCTGGTAAGCTTTAAACGTGGTTCACTCAACAAGAGCCTTGGGGTAATCGAAGAATAAAAAATTCTTTTTTGCCTCTTTAAATTTACTCCACCTCTTTGCATCAATGGAAACCGCAAAAATGCCACAGGTAGGAATATTATCTATTCTTGCATCAGTAAGACTATTTGCAAAATCTGTAATACCGGGATTGTGAGAGAAAACAGCGACGCAATCAAGATCATCATTCAATTTTTCAACAACACCATTGAATGCTTCATCGGTTGCCATATACAACTCTGTTTTCAAAACCAGGTCGTCCTTATCTTTTTTGTATTGCTTGGAAAACTGCTCAGCAGTTTTTCTTGCACGTCTTGCAGGGCTGGTAACAAATGCATCGATCTTTATTCCTCTTTCATATAGTCGTTCTGCCATGGCAGGTGCGTCCTTTTTACCGCGGTCATTCAATGGTCTTTCATAATCACTGAGACCGGGATCATCCCAGCTGCTTTTTGCATGGCGGATAAGGAGTAGAGTTTTCATTTGCCCCCGGCCCCTAAAGGGGAGTATTTGAAAAGTTATTAATATTGATGCAATCTTTCAACAATCGTTCCAATGATAATTGAAAAGTTACAAAACTTGTCAATACGAAATTATTAAAGTTTCAGTTCTTTGAAGAATGTTTATAATCCCCCTTTAGGGGATAGGGGTTAATAGCCCCTTACATTCTTCCCTTCCATATAATTCATGAAAGCTTTATTCACTACTTTATTTCCGCCAGGAGTGGGATAATTGCCGGTGAAATACCAATCACCCAAATTGCTGGGACATGCAGTATGAAGATTTTCTATTGTCTGGTAGATAACCTGCACAGGAATTCCAATATCTTTTGGAGTAATCAATTCAGCGATCTTATTGGTGATCTCCTCGATCGTGAACATTTTATAGATTTTCTTCACCACGTTCTCCGTATGTAATTGATTGCTGCGGTTTAATTCTTTGCAGTGATCATAAATTTCCTGCAAACATCCCTCTTTATTTCTTTCCTTTAATAATGCCGCCACTGCCTGGAATGCAATGAACTCGCCCATTTTGCTCATGTCAATACCATAACAATCCGGATAACGTATTTGCGGTGATGAAGAAACAATAATGATCTT
>CBFGXP010000381.1:0-1968 GCA_965652775.1 uncultured bacterium | reverse complement strand
CTAATTTTCGGGTATATTTCCAGTAAGGAAGCACGACAGTTGCAAGTGTTCCTGTAGGCACCCACTTACCTGTAGACACACCAAAGGTTGTCGATGTACTGAAGGCTGTAGTTGGCCATGAATCTCTGTCTCTCGCTGCCCATTGAACAATTTTCGCTGCCACTTCCTGGCCGAAGGCAGCAGAACGATCCAATAGTTCCATGCTGGCTCCTTCATTTAAAAACCCGGCGCGCAAGGAAGCTTCAAAATTGTTGATCTCTACAGTATCTGAGGTCTTAATCGTTGGTGGCAATAAATTCTTACTGATATAAGACATGGCTGCATTGAGGGATTGAGGCCAATAATAGGCTGTTCCCGGTAAAGTTCTGGGCATTGCAGGCATATCGGTAAGCTGACCTGAAAGTGATTGGTAAGCAGGCATGCCGGGTACTACGGATTCATAAGCCGCAATACCGGTATAAGCGATAAAACGCATACCGGCGGGGCCACCTACTGACGCCACATTTGCCCTGTAAATACCTAGTTGAAAATCCATCCAACGCAATAATGTCTCGGAAGAAAAATTTTTGGTTTGTTGTAAATGACCTCTTGATTGATTAGCAGCAGTTGGAAATTCTTCCTGCAAAGAAGGTGGTTTGTCTATACTCTTTTGACAAGAAGAATAAACAAAAAGTATAATTGCAATAACGGCAATTCTCTTCACGAATGATAGATTAAATATTGCTTTCATTTCAGTAAGTTTTTGCTATAGAAATTTATTGACGGTGTTAAAACTACTTGCAGGAAGAGCCAAAAATTTTTTATTTCGGCAGGCAACCCTAATCAGATAGCAGACACCATCTGCTTGTTTTAATATCCATTTGCCGACGACCAACTGCATTTGCAGAAAAAAAAAGAACGCTTGCCTAAAAACCTTTACTGACTCTGAATTTGAATAAGTGATTGTGTAACTTTAAAAGAGTAACAATATGTGAATACCTACGATTTCATATTTTCCAATCAGCGTCGTTATCGCACCCTCAGGCACCTGCTTTTCTGGACGGCATGGTGTATCTATTATATAGTAAGTTTTTTGATACCCACACATTGGATTCCTGCCTGGAACCTCCAGGGTCCGATGACCCATGTTGAGCGATATGGAATTGCTCTTGCCAGTCTTCGAATTCTAACAGCTGCCTTATTAATTACATTGGTACACGCGGCACTTGTTTATGGAATTTTGTATTTCATATTACCCAGATATCTTTCAAAAAATAAAAACTGGGTAATCACTACAGGCATCTTGTTGCTATATGTTTGCCTTATTGCTTTTATTAATTATTTCAACTTTGTTCTTAGCTTCTATCTCAGCACACGGAAAGAATATTTCGCCGCGATGCCGTCAATGGAATTTATAATGTCTGTTTGGATAAGGCACATTCTGATTAATTACCCAACGATAGTCGGCCTTGCATTGACCATTAAATTGCTGAAGAACTGGTATATCAAACAGCAAGAAACAGTGCAGCTAACCCGTGAAAAGATCCATGCAGAGTTGCAATTATTAAAAGCACAGGTACATCCGCACTTTTTATTTAATACGCTTAACAATATTTACTCTTATATATTAAAAGGTTCTCCACGAGCTCCTGAAATGATAAAAAAACTTTCTGCCCTCCTGAAATATATTCTGAATGAATGCGATCATCCGCTTGTTCCGCTTTCTAAAGAATTATCATTGATACAGGACTATATGGAATTGGAACGGGTACGTTATGGTGATAAAATAAGCATGAACCTGCATATACAGGGAAATGCAAAAGACAAAATGATCAGTCCCCTTTTATTGATCCCTTTTGTAGAAAATAGTTTTAAACATGGCACCAGCCGTATGCTTACTCATCCCTGGGTAAAACTTGATATTATAATTGAAGATCATTTACTCGATTTCAGAATATCTAATAACAAACCGGAACAAAAGAATGATCC
>CBFGXP010000380.1:0-2008 GCA_965652775.1 uncultured bacterium | reverse complement strand
TCCATTTGTGCATGAGAAGCTTTAAAAAGAAATAAAAGGAGGAAAAACGTGGTAGCTTTTTTCATAGTTTGAATTTGAGACAAGATAAAAATTTATATGGCAAATAAAAAGCGTCGCCACTGCAACGCTTTTATATAAAAATATTGTGCTCATCAAAACTTAGGGCAATTCAATTTCTTTAGACTTCTATCGACAGGCTTCTTAATATAGATAAGTGAAAGTTCGATACCACCACGGGAGTTGGACGCCGGCTGAAGGCTTGAAATATTTACATCATAGGTAACACCAAGCTGCACATCTCCAAATTCCAATCCTACATAAGGAATAACCGCATCACTTACGTTATTAAATCTTGCCCATGATCCCAAATAAACATTCACCGGGTTTTCTTCATCATAATTAAGATTTAATGCATAAGCGCCACCAAACATCAGGTTATTGGCGTTTGCCTGGAAACTATAATTGGCACTAAAGTGAATAGCATTGAACTGATTCATTGGTACGCGACCACCGCCTTGTAAAGTTGTTCTTGCATTAAGATAGAAATTACCTCCCTGGAATGTTTCTTTGGGGCGGTTGATATGATACATTGAAGCGCCGAGGTAAAAATTATTATAGCCATTAGTGCTTCCATTATATAAAATACCGGCATTGATATCCATGTATTTTACCTGCAAATCACTTTGAGGAAAGATCTCACTTGTTGCGCCGGTAAAGCCTAATGCCGTCAATTCATCTTCAAAATCAAGTATGCTAACATTAAGTCTCTTGTCCACATAAGATCCCTGGAAGCCCACACCGATCTGGTGATACCCGTCTTCATCAAGACCCTTGTGATATGCAGTGGAAAGTGAAAATTGATTGGTGGTCAAAGCGCCATTACCATTTTGGTCATTCATAAATAAGCCACCAATACCCCAACGATCAATTTCTGCCAAATTATCTTTTAATAGCAAGAAGTCTGCGGAAGCTGTTTTTGTTACGAATGCACTATTGATTGATGGCCATTGATTCCTGTAGTTACCGGCAACCCGGAACAGCCCATCAAACTTTCCGGTTAACGCAGGGTTTAATGTAAGCGGCGATGCAAAGAATTGAGAAAAATTAGGATCCTGTGCTAAAGACACGGAAACAACACCGGTAGATATTAATAGGGTTAAGAGGAGTTTCTTCATCACAAATGAATAGAAAGGTAAATGTACATTTTTTTAGAGACCTGTGAAACTACGAATTTGCTGCTTTTATGCCTGGCTTTTACTACCATAAGCGAGGTCACCGGCATCGCCAAGACCGGGTACAATATAGCCCTTGGCCGTTAATTCTTCATCAATATCACCGCACCAAATTGTAACGGAAGGATCTTCTCTTTTAACATATTCTATGCCTACGGTGCAGGCAATTGCGCATACAACATGTATTTCCTTTGGTGGCCCTTCTTCTTTTAAAAAATGAATTGTTTTTACAAGTGATGCACCGGTTGCCAGCATCGGGTCCGAAACAATGATGATCCTGTTCTCAAGATCGGGGCAGCTCATATATTCAAGACTGATCTCAAACGTACCGTCTTTTTCATGTTTACGATAGGCAGCAACAAATGCATTATCAGCTTTATCAAAATAATTCAATAACCCGTTGTGCATTGGTATGCCAGCACGCAGGATGGTCGCCAGCACAGGCTGATCTTTTAATATTTTGCTTGTAGCGGTGCCGAGCGGCGTTTCCACTTCTATTTCTACAAAAGGTAAAACCTTACTTATTTCATAGGCTGCTATTTCGGCTATTCGTTCCAGGTTGATGCGAAACCGCAGCCTGTCCTGCTGAATATTTATATCCCGCAACTCATTTATCCAGTTACTGACAAGTGAATGCTGTTCGCTTAAGTTTACAACCACGGTTTTGATTTTAGATTTACGATTTCGGATCTACGATTGGAAAGACATTTATCCAAAACCTAAAGCAGTACTTTTACAAATCTAAAATCTTAAATCCGCAATCTAAAATCAAAATG
>CBFGXP010000379.1:0-2019 GCA_965652775.1 uncultured bacterium | reverse complement strand
TTTAACTTTTGTTGCGACGCACAGCCTGCCCTGAGATTTTCGAAGGGTTCGAGGTCCAATTCAACATTGTGCAATTACGTCGTCCCGATTAAATCGGGAAGCTTGTCCAAGGATCGCAGCCGATAGCTATCGGCTCTTGTACTTACAGTCCACTATTCAGTATAATATGACACCCATGATACGATTCTAAACCGTGCCATGGGTTTGCGACTCTTGTACGTTCTATTCATTATTCAGAATATTGACGAGCAGAATTAATGGAGTACAAGTGTGCGACGCAAGGGACGATGATAGTGCCCTAAAAGCCGACTCCATAAAATAAATTATACTTGCATAATGAATCCCCGGTTAAAAAAAGTAGCGCCGATCATCCTGGTTTTTGCACTGGCAGCTTTAGTTTTTGTCATCAGGGAATGTAAAGATGATCAGGCTTCGGGAACTGAAACAACTGTTACAAACAGCGATACTAAGAAAAAGAATACAGCCGTTATTGATCGTGATAAAGGATTTGACCGGCGTATTTCTTATATCGAATACAGTAATCATGCTAAGTGCAGAATGGGATGCAGGAAAATTTCACAGGCCGAAGTGGAAGAGATAATGCGGGAAGGAAAAATAAATTATAACAAGAGCGACCTGAAGAATGGCAGGTGCCCGAGGTATGCAGTGGAAGGGGTTACAACAGATGATCAGAAAGTAAGGATTGTTTTTGCCCAATGCAATGAAAAAACAGCAGTGGTGACTGTGATCGATCTTGATAGGGAATGGAGCTGTAATTGCCCGGGTGATGATAAAAAGTTTGACAATAAGAATTGAATTATAGTTGAGTCGTTTTAATTCGTCATGAAATGAGTTCAAGAAATGTAATCGTCTCACTTGTATTTGTAATCATATTGTTGGGGTACCTGTTTATAAAAACGAGGTATTTGGAACCACGAAAAAAGCTATCGTTCAACCGTAATCCCTCACGCATCGAATATACGACGCTTGCCCTGTGCAGGATGGAATGTCAGAGTATCAGTGCAAATGATATTACGGAGATATTGAGAAAGGGAGAAATTAATAAGGATAAATCAGACTTAAGTAAACGGCCCTGTGCTATTTTTACTTTATTCGGTAAAACAAGAAAAGGAATGGGTCTTTCTGTTGTTGTTTCACAATGTGGTACTGTTGCAAGGATAACAAATTGCTATGATGTTGCCGGCACTATACCATGCAATTGCGTCGATAGCAATCCCCCAATCTCTTTTTATAAAATTAAAAATTGATGCACTACCTGCTTAAGCCGTTGCAATGGCTTTATAGTATCTATGCGCTGGTTCTTTTTGTAGGCATCATGTTAATACTTTTTCCGTTCATGCTTATTGCTTCCTTATTTGGCCGTATTAACGGAGGTAATATTATCTACCGGCTTTGCATGTTATGGGGAGACGTATGGTTCCCTTTGATTTTAATTTTTCACCGGAACTACTATGAGCAGCCAATGGATAAGACCAGGCAATACATTTTTGTAGGTAACCATATCTCTTTTTTGGATGCACCGCTGATCGTGAAAACAATACGCCGGCCTATCCGTGCATTGGGTAAGACAGAGATGGGCAAGGTACCGGTATTTGGCTTTATTTATAAATATGCCGTCGTAAGGGTGGATCGTAGCAATGCTGATAACAGGGCAAAGAGTGTAAGAAATATGAAATCAATTTTGAAAAAAGGTATTTCAATAGTTGTATTTCCGGAAGGAACCTTTAATATGACCCCAAACCCGTTGAAGGATTTTTATGACGGGGCATTCCGCGTGGCCATAGAAGCACAAATGCCAATCAAACCATTTCTTTTTCTTGACTCCTTTGACAGGATGAACTATCGAAGCATGCTTTCTTTAACCCCTGGCCGGAATCGGGCTGTTTTTTTAGAAGAAGTTCCGGTTGAAGGTTTGACACAACAAGATCTGCCTGTTTTGAAACAAAAGGTATATGACCTAATGGACAGAAAACTCAGGGAATATAATGCTACATGGAT
>CBFGXP010000378.1:0-2036 GCA_965652775.1 uncultured bacterium | reverse complement strand
CTTTATCGAAGCCTTTAACTCCTTCAAGAGATCTGAGTAATTCTATTGGTAATTGCACAGATAAATCTATTTTACGAGCCACACGGTATCCCGCAAATTCATGAATCCACCTTTCTTTGCTTCAAAAAGATAATAATCCTCGGTTCCCGATAGTATTTTTATTTGCAATGGGGAATTACCCATTGATTCAACAATTACCGGAACAGAGTCTCTCTTTGAAACCTCTTTTGGCGTCATATAATTAAATAGTAATTCATAAACACAGGGCCCGATCCAGTTAACTTTTAAAACAGTTATGTCCCCATTCCCCTGTGTTTCTATTTGCAACGAATCCCTTCTTTCAATATTTATTCTTTGCTTATTGGCTTTATTATAAATATAAAATTTCCCTGTCCTGTACTTATCGCAGGTTTGCATTTCTTTAATACCGGTAAAGGAAAATGCAACTATAACTGTTCCAAATAACAAAATAAGACGGGTGGTCATATATAAATTACTAGTCACTAGGCGATATAGAATTAAAATGCCTTCGGCTTCACAATACTTGTCGCCTGTTTTACTTCATTGGTATATACTTCTATTGTTTTTGCCACAACTGAAATATTATCCTGTGCTTCCTTCCAATTCCTTTCTTCAATTCCCTCACGAATACCGGGTAATGTCTTAACACCATAACCGGTATAAAATCCCGGCGCATACACCTGGTGTTTGTACCAGGATCTTCTTGGCAACCCTTTGTCATTTATCAATGCCCTTTCTACCTGGAGTAAAATCTGGTTTAATTCTTTTTGCTTTGCAGCAGGAAGTTGTGTGCCATTCGCATATAATTTCTGAAACTCTTCGGCATTAGTTTTCAACTCGGCCATTTTATTTTCAAGCTCGCTGAAATTGAGATAAGGGACTGCATCTTTTGGTTTTGGGGATTGAAACCCTTTCTTAGGATCCTTTGCCATATCAAACAATTTATCGTTGATCATTTTATTTTCCTGCTCCGTTTCAGCCCTTGTATTATCTAACAATGTTTTCAGTTCACCTATATAATCATTTACTGTTTTATAAAAACTATTAAAGTCGATGGGCAATACATCTGCATTAGCCAACCGCATCATTGTACGACCTGCAGTTTTTGATAAAGCAATACCATATTGAAAACCGGGATCCTTAAATCGTGTAAAATGATCATACGAATCATAAACAGAATGATATTCACCACCGCTTCCTTCTCCTCCAAATCCAAGATTCAAGGAAGCAATTCCAAGAAATTGTAAGAACCCCGACCAGTCAGAACCTGCACCCAATGCACTCAGCTTAATATTCTTATTCCCTGCTAATCTTGTTCTTGTTGCCTTATCGCCATTCACCATTTGATTTGCATATCTTCTTTCTTTTATACTCACTCCTGTTTGCGGATCTATTACTGCATCGGCTATTTCATTAAAAAAGGGTTCCAACGTATGCGAACCACCCACACCAATAAAACCGCGACTGTTCCCATCTGTATTTATATATGCTACAGCTTTCTTTCTTAATTCATCTTTATGGTCCTCGGCCCATTCTGTTGACCCAAGTAATCCCTGCTCCTCTCCATCCCATGCACAATACACCAGTGTCCTTTTTAACTTATATCCTTTCTTCACCATTTCACCGATCACTCTTGCTTCTTCCATCTCAGACACCATCCCGCTGATCGGATCAGCGGCCCCATTCACCCAACCATCATGATGGTTACCACGAATGATCCATTCATCAGGCAATTCAGTACCCGGCAATTTTGCAATTACATTGTATACGGTTTTTATATCCCAGTTAAACTCCAGCTTCAAATGCACCTTGTCTTTACTGGGGCCTACATGATAAGTCAACGGCAAACCACCACGCCATGCAGCAGGCGCCACCGGCCCGCTCAATGATTGCAATAAAGGCAATGCATCTTCATAGGAGATCGGCAACACAGGAATTTTCATGAGTGTCACCGCATCTTCCCTGTTTAATCGTTTTGCATCTTTTGTTGCAGCAACACCCGGCGTCAGCGGATC
>CBFGXP010000377.1:0-2119 GCA_965652775.1 uncultured bacterium | reverse complement strand
TATGAATCAAATGAGTTGCTGATCAAATTTATTTTTCCATGGTATTTTTTGCTGGCCTCCATATTGGGTGGGCTTGCCGGAAGTTTTATAAAACCTGATCAGAAATCGGGCAAAAGATTCACCGCGAAAAAATTTCTTGTCGGCATTATCACAGGCCTGGTCGGCGCTGCCGCTTATTATTTTCTTGGGATCAATCTTCTTGGATTAAATCTACAGGGGCCATTTACCGAAATAGCCGTTTTTGTAGTGAGTGCACTGTTTGCGTATTTCGGTTTTAAAATAACCGGAGCTTGATCAAAACCTCCAGACTACGGATAAAATAAAACTATAGTATTAATGGTCTTTGTTTTCTGCCCGACCGGGGTCTTGCCCAATGATATTACCATGAGGGGAAATGATAAAGACAGTCGCCAAAAGAATTATTTTGTTCTTATATTTTTGAGACTGACTTCAATAAGCAGGTTTGCCTGGATACTTATTACGAGGGGACGCCCGGTCCACAAGGCAACGAGGTGCAGACCCCTCGTGGACAGCTTTCCTTATTGGAGATTATTTTGGAAGACCCCACAGATTGAAATTATGGCATCCCTTATGCATATAAATTCACATCAGAAAGGTTCTACACAAAACCCGCTAACATGAAAAAGTATATTTCTATCAGTTGTTTGATTGCTATTTGTTCTTTATTCACCGAATGTGCAAGAAACCCGGTAACCGGGCGTAAACAAGTTGTACTAATGTCCGAAGAACAGGAGATCGCAATGGGAAGGGAAGCCGATCCACAGATCATTGCACAGTTTGGACTATATGAGGATACAGCCATTCAAAACTTTATTAATTCAAAAGGACAACAAATGGCAGCAATATCCCATCGCCCCAAACTTGATCATTACTTCAGGGTGCTGAATTCAGAAGCGGTCAATGCCTTTGCAGTACCGGGCGGGTATGTATATTTTACCCGGGGTATTTTGACTCATTTCAATAGTGAGGCAGATTTTGCCGGCGTGCTGGGTCATGAGATAGGGCACGTTGCTCATCGCCATTCGGTTGCTCAGCAACGTAACGCCATTTTTGCACAGTTGGGTCTTATCGCAGGTATTATTATTAGTCCCGAACTTGCCCAATTTGCTGAAGCAGCATCCAGCGGACTTCAATTATTATTATTGAAATATAGCCGGGATGCTGAACGGGAATCAGATGAACTGGGTGTGGAATATTCTTCAAAGATTGGTTATGATGCAAAGCAGATGGCTTTATTTTTTAAGACCCTCGAAAGACAATCAGCCGGAACTGAAGGTGGAGAATTACCTGAATTCTTATCTACCCATCCCAACCCGGCCGACCGGTATATTACTGTAAATAAGTTAGCCGACGACTGGAAGAAAAAACTCAATCTTACTTCTCCAATAGTGAATCGCAATTCATATTTAAGAAGAATAGAGGGACTGGTTTATGGTGAAGATCCCCGCGAAGGTTACAGGGAACAGAATATGTTTTATCACCCGGTATTAAAATTCCAGTTCCCGATACCAGCCAATTGGAATTATCAGAATACACCACAACGGGTACAGATGGCGCCAAAAGATGGCAAGGCACTAATGATGCTGATGCTTGCGCAGGGTAACTCACTGCAGGAAGCTGCCAATACCATAATACAGCAATATAAACTTACAACTGTGGAATCAAGGAATATTACGCTAAATGGATTGCAGGCGATCTACCTGGTTGCCGATCAGCAACCGCAGCAACAAGGTCAGGCCGCAGTTCGCACCATGTCGTACATTATACAATACAATGGAAATATCTATCACCTGATCGGTGTATCTACAATTACTGATTTTAATAATTATGCCGGTAGTTTCAATAACACTATGCAGGCATTCCGTCCCCTTACAGATCCGGTCAAGCTAAATAAAAAGCCACAGCGTATCAGGATCAGAACTGTGGGTTCGTCCGTAACACTATCGCAATTCCTGGCGCAGCATAACGTGCCGGGTGCAAGATTGGAAGAACATGCTATATTAAATGGAATGCAATTGACAGATAATTTGACACAGGGAACATTGGTAAAGGTGATTGCTGAGTAGATCTGTTATGCTATTCTTTTATTTGTAGATAC
>CBFGXP010000376.1:0-2122 GCA_965652775.1 uncultured bacterium | reverse complement strand
GGTACAAGCATTGGTTTCCCATTCATGATCGACAATGCATCATCATCCATTTGTTTAGTTTGCTGCCATGGTGTGTTGTAAGGAATATTTATTTCACCCAACGGGCTGGTGCCTTTTAACCCTGAATACTGCTGAAAAGGTGCCATTTTAATTTCACCCTTTTCACAGGTAATATTCATAAAGTTTACGTTTTCGCCAAAAGTTGTTTTGATATTAGCGATCACTCCGCGAGGGAATTCGAGTGTGGCGACCATTGTTTCGTCTAACCCATTTTTGTAGATCTCCGGTCTTGTCGTAGATGCTTGTGCGGATACAATTGAAATTGGTTCCATACCTGTTCCCAATCTTGCACCCTGGACCGAATAAACTCCCATATCATATGACACACCACCACCCATTTCCTTTTTTTGTTTCCAGTGGTCGGTACGATTGTCTCTATATCCTGCAGCACATTCAAGCTTTTTTACATTACCCAACAACTTTTGTTTTATAATGCGACGGTATTCATCTGTATTAGGCTCATGTTGAAGTCTGTAACCAATAGCCAGGGATCTTTTATTTTTCTTACATGCGTCGATCATGTCCTGGCATTCTTTTTCAGTGATGGCCATTGGCTTTTCACACCAGACATGCTTGCCTGCATTGGCGGCTCTTATTACATACTCTTTATGCATCGATGGCGGAAGCACAACATACACAACATCAATGTCATCGTTGTTAGCGATCTTGTCAAAATCCTGGTAGTTATAAATATTTTTATCCGGTATGTTGTGTCTTGCTTTCCATGTCTCCGCCTTTGAAGGCGTGCCGGTTACAATTCCTGCGAGATAACAATGTTTGGTTTGTTGCAATGCAGGTGCCAGCAGGTCAGTACTATAATAACCAAGGCCAACCAATGCGATACCAAGGCGCTCTTTTTTATAAACATTGGCTGATCTCATGATGGCCGGAGATAAAAGGAGGCCACCTGTTCCAAGCGCTAATGTTTTTATTGCATCTCGTCGGGAGGTTAAACTCATAATTAGGGATTTAGTTATTAAAGTTAAAAAATAAAGATTGAAAAGAGAGTTAGATTCGCTTTCCCATTGTTTTGTAAATTCGGGTAGTGGATCAATTGGCTTTATTTTGATTTCAAATTGAAACGCTACCCAAATTCGTAATTCATTATTTCTTATTTCATAACTTGCTTAGGATGCGCCAGTCAACCCGAAAAGAATTCCTGCAAACATCATCAGCACTTCTTTTAGGAGCTGCATTTGCACGAACCCCGTTTGATCTCAAAAAAGATAAACTTCCTTTAGCTTTTTCTACGCTGGGTTGTCCTGACTGGGACTTTAAAAAAATTACAGACTTTGCTGTAAAGCACAAGTACACAGGTATTGAATTACGCGGATTGAAACGTGAGATCAATCTTACAAAATCCGAGCAGTTCAGCAACCGGCAAAAAATAGAAGCTACGCTTAAAATAATGAAGGACAAGAAACTGCAGTTTGTCGATCTTGGATCATCAAGCACATTGCATTTTAATGAAGGAGCCGAAAGAGAAAAAAATATAAACGAAGGCAAAGCTTATATCGATCTTGCACAGCAATTGAATTGTCCCAATGTTCGTGTATTTCCCAACCTGCTTCCAAAAGACCGTGATAAAGATGAAACGATGGATTTTATTGTAAAAGGATTACTGGAACTCGGTAATTATGCAAAAGCAAGTGGTGTAATGGTATTGATGGAAACGCATGGTGATGTTGTGTGGACCCACGATCTTGAGAAGATCATGAAAGATGCAAGTCATTCAAATGTTGGATTGGTATGGGATCCCTGCAATATGTGGACGATAACAAAAGAACCACCTGCTGAAATGTATAAGCTATTAAAAAAATATATTCATCATACACATATCAAAGATGCAAAACTGGTTGATGGCAAACCAAAATACACAAGATTAGGCCAGGGCGAGGTTCCCATCTTTGAAGCAGTAGATGCTTTATTAAAAAGCGGCTACAAAGGTTATTACAGTTTTGAATGGGAAAAACTTTGGCATCCCGAACTTGAAGAACCTGAAACTGCGTTAGCCGATTATCCTGTAGCGATGAGGAAACACTTTAGTGCGTAATGTTGAATG
>CBFGXP010000375.1:0-2130 GCA_965652775.1 uncultured bacterium | reverse complement strand
AACTGGATACACTTACTGCCAGTTACCTGAACGGTCATCATAGGATTAATGTGCCCGCCGAAAGAAGAAAGGGTAACGGAAAGCTTATCGAATTAAAAGGGGCAAAGGGAAATAACCTCAGAACGCTTGACGTAAAATTTCCCCTGGGAAAATTTATCGTTGTTACCGGCGTTAGCGGGAGTGGTAAATCAACACTGATCAACGAAACACTTTACCCGATCTTATCGACACATGCCTATGGATCAAGAGTAACACCACTTGAATATAAAAATGTAAAAGGGCTTGAACATATTGATAAAGTAATTGAAATCGATCAATCGCCAATTGGCCGCACTCCACGAAGTAATCCTGCCACCTATTGTGGGTTTTTTACTGATATAAGAACATTATTTGCTTCTATTCCTGAGGCAAAAATTCGTGGATATAATGCAGGTCGTTTTTCATTTAATGTAAAAAGCGGAAGATGCGATGTGTGCGAAGGGGGAGGGATGAGAGTGATAGAAATGAATTTTCTACCTGATGTTTATGTGCATTGCGAAAAATGTAATGGCAAACGATATAACAGGGAAACACTGGAGATCCGGTACAAAGGAAAATCGATTGCCGATGTGCTTGATATGACAGTAGAAGAAGCTGTCGAATTCTTCCAGCATATTCCTTATATCTTTCGTAAGATAAAAGTACTGGGAGAAGTTGGATTGGGTTATATCACATTGGGTCAGAGTGCTGTCACTTTGAGTGGTGGCGAAGCACAAAGAGTAAAACTTTCGACTGAGCTTGGAAAAAAAGATACGGGTAAAACATTTTACATCCTTGATGAGCCTACCACAGGCTTACATTTTGAAGATATTCAGCATTTACTTTCCGTCTTAAATAAATTAACTGACCGCGGCAACACAGTACTGGTAATAGAACACAATATGGACGTTATCAAAGTTGCTGATCATGTTATCGATCTTGGTCCTGAAGGTGGTGATGGAGGCGGTAAGATATTATTTGAAGGAACCCCGGAAGATTTAGTAAGATGTAAAGAAAGTTATACAGCTGAATATCTTTCACAGGAATTAAAATAAAAAAGGATCGGGTTGCGCCGATCCTATGTATAAATTTCCGTAAAATTTTAGATTGAGACGTTTAATGTGCCAAGGCCATAAGATAAGCCCATGGCTGACATTACAATTTTGCTCATGATAAGACCGATAACAAAATAAATAACTATCATTACTACAAGACATACTATGAAATAGCCAGCATGTTTATCTGCAGGTGTCTTTTTAAGTTTTGGCATTCCAATATAAAGAAGATAAAGGCCATAAAGCCCGGCCAATGCGCCGATAATTGCAATCGCCGGAAGGATCGCAAAGATGCCACCGATCCAGGCAGGGGTATAGGAATAAGCAACAAGTTGAATTGATCGGCCCATATTCTTTTCAGAGCCAAAGCTTGGTGCTAAGGCATCAATTACCAATGCGCCAAGAAATACACTTCCTATCGCCATGATAAGAACTGACAATGCCTGGTAGATACCCCAATTTATACCCGCTAATCTTACAAATCCCATATTAAATCCTATCAATCCATATCCAATAAAAGCTGCTAAAGCTGCAACGCCTGCCAAAGGAAGAACATAGCCAGTAATGATTTGTGAAGTGTTTGGCTGTTCGCTATTAATAACATCCCACTCTTTAACAGGAGAAATGATGATGTTTTTCGCCCTTTCGATTAAATTCATAATAGTTGGTTTTGGTTCCACTAAATGTAAAAAATACTTTTGAATCGGAACTTCCAAGTAATTAACATGGTTTGAGAGGGCGAAATAGAAAATAAAAAACCCGCAGTTTTTTCAGGAGGGATAAGGAATAATCGTTTTCAAATGAACTGTTGTTACCAACGGCTGTCATTCAGGGTGTACAGATTAAACTTTTCCTGATCTGCGGGAATTTTTTGGGTAAATAAAAGAGCACGGTAAAGGTGTCCAATAAGTGTGGCAGCAGGTGTTCAATAAAATTTTAATACATACAATGAGAGTAACAAATAGAGAACGGATTAGGTTTTAGTCAACCAGGTATTGTATTTTATAGAGCCCGCTGCCCTTATTGGAACTGCCTTAAATATTGTAAAGAACTATTT
>CBFGXP010000374.1:0-2204 GCA_965652775.1 uncultured bacterium | reverse complement strand
TAAAATTAAAGACTATGGCTTATTCAGATAAAGTGATCGATCACTACCAGAACCCAAAAAACGTGGGTACGCTGGATAAAAGCAAACAAAACGTGGGTACAGGTCTTGTTGGCGCACCCGAGTGTGGTGATGTAATGCGTTTGCAGATAGAAGTAGATGAAAATGGGTTAATAAAAGACGCAAAGTTCAAAACCTTTGGTTGTGGCTCTGCTATCGCCTCTTCATCATTAGCTACTGAATGGTTAAAAGGGAAGACGGTGGATGAGGCAGTAAAGATCGACAATATGGAGATCGTTGAAGAGCTTCACCTTCCTCCGGTAAAAATTCACTGTTCAGTACTGGCTGAAGATGCCATTAAAGCTGCCGTAAATGATTATCGTAAAAAGAATGGCCTGGCCGAATTGAAGTTTGAAGAGAGTGTAGTTCATTAAAAAAGATAAAATTTTAAAAGTAAAAAGCCAACTCTCTTTTTTGAGTTTGACTTTTTACTTTTTAGTTAAGAATATGAGTGTCGCATTAGAAAATACTATTTATATAAGTGATAAAGCAAAAGCGAAGGTCATTCAATTGATGACTGATGCGGGTGTTGTTAACGACCCCTCTTATTTTTTAAGGGTGGGCGTTGTTGGTGGTGGTTGCTCTGGCCTTAGTTATAAACTTGATTTCGATAACGAGCAAAAACCGATGGACCAGGTGTTCGAAGATAACGGTGTGAAAGTGGTTACTGACCTGAAAAGTTTTCTTTATCTCGTTAATACAACTCTTGATTTTTCTGATGGGTTAAATGGGAAAGGGTTTTACTTCAGCAACCCAAATGCAAGTCGTACCTGCGGTTGTGGTGAAAGTTTTGCAGTATAATTTCGGTTCAATAAAAAACTTAAAGCCTCCGATCCAGGAGGCTTTTATTTTTGACTTAGCTTTTCTCTTTGTATATAACGTTTGGCGGTGGAATTGGCGAAGCGCCATACTTTTCGGTAAAACTCTTATTCTGGTCCTTTTTGGAAAAGTCATATTTTTCTGTTGTACCGTCCTTCTTCTTTAATATAATAATATTTCCTTGTCTTAGTGCTTCTGTGACGGATGGATTCCTTTTATAAAAATCATTGCCCATCGTGCCTTCGGCAGTAACGATAGGAGCAGCTACTTTTTTTAAGTTAACTTTTGGCGGCGGCGAAGACGGAGCTTCTTTCGATGGCGTTTGTGAATTTCCCGACAGTACCCCAATAACGAGTAACGAAACAAGAAGTATGAATGAATTTTTCATAAAGCAATTTTTGCTGAGATGCAAAGCTTAGAAATTTCCATAATTAAAGCCATAAAAAGCCCATCATTCTGCATTTCTGCTTAGTTTACCTTATTTTGCACAATCTATCCAAGCCTATGTGGTCCGTTTGTAAAAAAGAACTACGTCAATTTTTCAGCAGTCTTACAGGTTATATCGCCATCATCGTTTTCCTTTTGGTAAATGGTGTGATGCTTTTTGTTTTTGAGAATAACATTCTTGATTTTGGCTACGCAACGCTTGACAGATTTTTTCAGTTAGCCCCATGGATCTTATTACTATTGATTCCGGCAATCACCATGCGTAGTTTTGCTGAAGAATTTAAAACAGGCACCTTTGAGATCTTACAAACAAGGCCGTTGACTCGCTGGCAGATTGTTTTTGGGAAATACTTTGGCAGCCTCATCGTAGTTGTGATCGCCCTGCTACCTACATTTATTTATTACTTTTCTGTTCAGCAACTTGCTTCGGGTGAAGGTATTGATACCGGCGCGACGATTGGTTCTTATATCGGGCTACTGTTTCTTGCTGCTGTTTTTACTGCTGTCGGTACTTGTTCAAGCAGCTTTACTAATAATGCTGTCATAGCTTTAATCATAAGCCTTGTTGCCTGTGCACTTTTTTATTATGGATTCAGTGCCATCAGTCAGATGCCGGGCTTGAGTGGAGGCGCCGATTATTATCTCGAAATGATCGGGATCGATTTTCACTATCGCAGTATCAGCCGCGGCGTGGTTGATACAAGGGATTTGATCTACTTTCTAAGTGTGATCATTTTATTCCTCGCTATTACTAACCGAAACCTTTTGAAAAGATAATTACGAATGAAAGGAATGGACAAAATATGGGCATCTAAACTTTGGTGGTTATTTCTTTTGCTCATAATTATTGCCGTTAATTTTCTTGCTTCTGCTTTCCATAC
>CBFGXP010000373.1:0-2253 GCA_965652775.1 uncultured bacterium | reverse complement strand
CGACTCAAAACAAAACAAGATGCTGCGATCAAAGGCTGTGATGATCGCTTAAGACCATACAGCTAAGGAAGTAATCGGTTGTTTGTTTCCAGTTGCTTCCCGAAATAACAAAACAGAATAAGCATGTAGAAAGCTTTTGAAGAGTATGTTTGGACACCGGTTCGAATCCGGTCGCCTCCACAATGTTTGGACATCCCGGTTAAATCGGGATCGCCTCCACTTAATTAAAAGAGAGAATGAGATTGTAGATCTTGTTCTCTTTTTTTTATTGAATTAATACATCACTCCGGCCGTTGCCTGCATCATTCTTATTTTTGTAAATACTTCAGTTATTTCAAATGAAAGGTACTAACTGCAAAAAATAAAATCATGTCATCATTTAAGATCGGATTGCTTGGGATCGGGCTCGATACTTACTGGCCGCAGTTTGACGGATTAAAAGAAAGATTGGAAGGCTATCTAAGCGAGGTTGAAAAGAAATTGGCAGCCGTGCATCCAACTATTGTGAATGCAGGGCTGGTGGATAATACGGACAAAGCATTTTCAGCCGGAGATGAATTCCGGAAAGAAGGAGTAAACCTGATCTTCTTATATGTCACTACATATGCGTTGTCTTCAACTGTGTTGCCGGTAGTGCAACGGGCTAAAGTACCTGTTATTATTCTAAATTTATCGCCAGGCGCAACGATCGATTATGCTTCATTCAATTCGATGACGGATCGGGCCAGGATGACGGGAGAGTGGCTGGCTTATTGTAATGCATGTTCAGTGCCGGAGATTGCAAATGTGTTCAAGCGATGCGGTATACAATTTTACCAGGTAACAGGCATGTTGCACAATGATAAAGAATCATGGAAAGAAATTACTGAATGGATCGAAGCAGCAAAGGTGGTAAATACCATGTTCAACAATCGTCTTGGTTGCATCGGTCATTATTATAGTGGAATGCTTGATATCTATACTGATCTCACACAGCAATATGCACATTTCGGGGGACATATTGAATTGATCGAAGTGGAAGAACTGGCTTCGTTGCGAAAAACAATTAGCACTGATGAAATTGAGCAACGACTAAAATTGTTTAATGAAACATTTGATGTGCAGCCCGATTGCAGTGAAGACGACCTCAAAGCTGCGGCCATCACCTCTGCAGCGTTGGATAAACTTGTAGACAAATATAAACTCGGCAGCATGGCCTATTATTATAAAGGCACGGGTAACCCAGACAATGAAGAAACGATCGCATCGATCATTCCCGGCAATTCATTGCTGACGGCAAATGGTATTCCTGTCGCTGGCGAATATGAAATAAAAAATGCCCAGGCGATGAAGATCATGGATAGTTTTGGAGCCGGAGGTTCATTCACCGAATTTTATGCTATGGATTACGATGCTGATGTTGTGTTGATGGGTCATGATGGGCCGGGACATATTGCGATTGCTGAAGGCAGGACAAAACTGCGGCCGTTAAAAGTTTATCATGGAAAAGTTGGTAAAGGTGTAAGTGTAGAGATGAGTGTAAAGAATGGCCCTGTTACATTATTGAGTGTAGTGGAAACTGTGAATGGCAAACTTATGCTGCTGGTTGCCGAAGGTGAATCGGTCGCTGGACCAATATTAGAGATCGGTAATACAAACAGCCGCTATAAATTTTCAATTGGCGCAAGAGGATTAGTTAATAGCTGGAGCAGTCATGGCCCTGCGCATCATTGTGCAGTTGGAGTAGGACATATCAGCAGTAAGATTGAAAAACTTGGAGCTTTATTAAGAATGGACGTGGTTAAAGTTTGTTAGCGCTTGGGTTGCTAATAGTGAATCCTGGTAATCAAAAATTGTTAGTGCTTATCCGCAAGCAATTCGCTTGCTTTCTCCTTGATCACCTCTTTTATTTTTCCTCTGAATATAGACACTGCAAAAGGCAATTTCCCATGGATCTCAACAGTTCCGGGATGCAGATTCATTGTGCCTGAGAGGTCAAACCCATGGAAAGTAAAACTAAACTTACTGCTTCTTGCATGCCATTCTTCTTCTATATTGGAGATTTTGTTCTGATGCTCATGTTTTAATTTAGTAATAAGGGTTTTGATCCGGGACATTGCTTCATGTTCGGTAAGCTTATGATGAACTGTGACCTGGATAGAAGGCATTATTATTTTTTTGTTTTTGAAATACAAATATAGATTGCTAATGCCAGATACCCCGATCTGAAATTCATCACAATTCTTTTTAATCTGTTATCTTTAGCACAAGTTA
>CBFGXP010000372.1:0-2303 GCA_965652775.1 uncultured bacterium | reverse complement strand
TAATAAAAAAGAAAAGCCTTTCAAAGAAAAGGTTTTTCTTTTTTAATGAGCTGTGGGATAATTTTGAATGCGTTATGATCATTGAGCCTGGAGCTTTTCCATTACCGACTGCTTATACAACCGTCCGATAGGAATTTCCAGTTCACTCAGTTGAACGGAAAGACCATTATACCCCGAAATTTTGTCCAACGAAACCATAAATGAACGATGCACCCTTACAAACTTATGCTCTGATAAAAGATTCTCCATAGCACTGATCGATTGTTTTGCCAGAAAACTTTTGCCATCGGTAAGAAAAATTTTTATATAGTCCTTCCAGCTTTCTAAATATAAAATATCATTCACAAAAACTTTTTTCATATCCCTTTCAACTTTCAGGTATACAAATGCTCCGGGATTGGGTGTATCATTGGTGATCAAAGAAGAAATTTCCCGACCCATCAGCCGGTTTAATTTGGTAATGGCTTTAAAGAAACGCTCAAACGAAACAGGCTTTACAAGATAATCCACCGCATCCAGCTCAAACCCGTCGACAGCATATTCCCTGTATGCGGTAACAAATATTACTTTGGGAGGATGCGATAAATTTTTTAAAAATTCAGTACCAAGAAGACGAGGCATTTTTATATCAAGAAAGATCACATCAACCGTTTTCTGGTGCAAAACATCCAGCGCTTCGATCGCATTACGACACTGACCGGCAATCTCCAGCCCGTTGATGGCGGAAATATATGAAGTCAGCACCTTTAGTGCAGGAGGTTCATCATCTATCAGCAGGCAGCGAAGTTTCATTTATTCTTTTTAAACATTTTCAATGCTGCAAATCTTTTCTCAGAATTATTGTCATGCTATTGAAGTCCATTTGTAAATACCGGGCTGGTTTGATAACCAGTTGGCACAGTTTCCACCGTCTGCGGTTTCAGTACGGTAGAGACCATTGTGGCGGATCCATTTAATTTCACTACCATAGAAGCCACAAAAAAATTTCCTTCATCGCTCATCTTCAGTTCATAGTTTTCGGGATAAAGCAATTCCAATCTTTTTTTAACATTGCTGATACCGATACCATTATTGTTATAAGCCACAAACTCATTTTTACTATTAGCGATCTTACATCTTAACACATCATTTTTTACTGATATATCGACACCTAGCCATGGCTTTTCAATTTGCTCCGAAGTGCCATGCTTAAATGCATTTTCCAAAAAAGGTAGCATCAGGAAAGGTGCGATGAATTTATCGCTTAATTCGCCTTCTGAGCTCCATGAAATCTCGATCCGGTCTCCGTAGCGTTCTTTTTCCAGGTCAACATAGTTTTTCATGATCTCAATTTCTTTTTCCAGTCTTACTTCATCGGTTTTGCAATCGTAAAGCATATAACTGAGAAGAGAAGAAAGTTTAAGGATCATGCCCGGCGTTTTAGGAGATTGCTCAAGAGAAAAAGAATAAATATTATTTAATGTATTGAAAAGAAGGTGCGGGTGCAACTGTGCTTTCAGGAGTTGCATTTCGGCAGCTACTTTTTCTTTTTGTGCCCGCATCCATTCCTGTTGTTTCATGATCAGGTATTTGAATAGCCTGATAACAGTGCAACTGGCGGTAGTGGTTGCCAGGCATAAAAAACTACCTGCTTCGCCACCTGATCTTATTATCTGCTTATAATTCATAGCTTCCTGGTATGGGATATACACATAATCGCGGTAAAACTGGTTAAGGAACAGACCAGCTACTCCCCAGGACAGCACCATAATAATAAACTGTATGACTTTTCCTTTAAGGATAGTACGCGGAACAACCCAATAAATAAAAGGATAACTGCACAACAAAAACATAGGTACCCATACTACCTGATTAAGCAGCGTACGACCATAGGTAAAAAAAGGAACCATAATGTTCCAGAAACCGGCCCAGATCATGATATGTACCGACCAATACAATAAATGCCGCCATATCCGATAACGGGAAGAAAAAATAAAGTTATTGTAAGGAATGGATTGCATCTGTTAATATCCTCCACAATTTAAACATTTGACCTGTTGCCTGCTTCAAATGGTAATACAAAAACGACAAGTAACCTTTAATTGCGACAAACAGCATTTTTTTTCTATAAAAACAATTGATGCCATTTCATTGCTTTATTACTGCTTTTTTTTTCACTTATCGATTTCCGTTAGCAGGCTGTAAAGCTAACTTTTACCTTGAGCATGTAATATTCTTTTTCATTCATAAAACTTATTATTATGAGGAATACATTGATCAAAAATTTCAGTTTTGTTTTTGTTCTTATCTTCTTCTTTTCATCG
>CBFGXP010000371.1:0-2336 GCA_965652775.1 uncultured bacterium | reverse complement strand
GTCTTTAACTGGTGATGGTAAATAAGTATATCATAGGTGTACTCATAAGCCGCCAACGCTTTAACACCATCCTGAAAGTCTTCTCTTAACAAAAAATCATCCGGTTCGGATTGTACAACATGACGATATCCTTTAATAATATCATATTGCGAAAAGAATTGTAATCGTTCTTCTGCATTTTTATTCTGAAGATCCACCCAGCCAACTACCCCTTTAATTTCCGGGTGAGTTTTTGAAAGCTCGACAAGAAAATGTGTTTCGTATTCAGTCTGCCCTGCCTGCACTGCAACACAACCATCAACATCATTTCTTTTTAACGTTGGCAATAAATGTGCAGGCAAATGATCCTGTTTCAGGATTTTCATGTCATCTGTGATCCATGAATCTCTTTTCTTATCGTATTTCCAAAAATGAACGTGTGTGTCTATGATCATGGTAATTCAAAAATTTTATCCATTAAAATCCATTTTTCCCCGGGCTTTGCCCATTGCAATGGTTGCTGAAACTTCCACATTAGCTTTTCCCATTCCTGGACTTTGCTATTAGCTGCATCTGCTGTTGATTTATTTTCGAATGAGAAATTTTCATTTGCTTCTATGATCATGAATAGCCGGTTGCCGGTGCGATAAATATTCATTGATTCAATTCCTGAATCCCTGATACTTTTGATTATTTCAGGCCAAACATTTTTATGATAAGCCTCATATTCTGTGATCAATGAAGGGTCTTCTTTTAGATCCAAAGCGAGGCAATATCTTTTCATTTGCATAACAACAAATTTTCAAATTGGCTTATCACGATAAGCAACGGCTTCCTGTCTGCTGCTCCCTAATCCATGAATACCAAGTTCTATTATATCACCAGGTTTTATGTAGACCGGTTCTGGCTTTTGCCCCAATCCCACGCCTGCAGGTGTTCCTGTAGAAATAATATCACCGGGCAATAACGTCATGAATTGGCTAATATAAGAAACCAAATACGGGACCTTGAATACAAGATTCTTTGTATTGCTATCCTGCATCATCGTGCCGTTCACGGTTAACCAAAGCCGCAGGTCATTTACGTCTGAAATTTCATCCTGTGTGGCTAGGTAAGGACCTAATGGCGCAAAGCTGTCGCAACTTTTTCCTTTTACCCATTGCCCGCTTCGTTCTAATTGAAACTCCCTTTCACTATAGTCATTATGTAAAACATAGCCAGCCACAAAATTCATGGCTACCGCTTCATCAACATAAGAAGCTTTTTTACCGATCACAACTGCAAGCTCAACTTCCCAATCCGTTTTCGTACTATTCTTTGGAATAATGAGCTTATCATTTGGCCCAACAATGGCAGTAGTTGCCTTAAAAAAAATAACAGGCTCGGGTGGTAATTGCATTTTGCTTTCTGTCGCATGATCAGAGTAATTCAACCCGATACAAATGATTTTTGATGGCCTGGCAACTGGTGCACCAAGCCGGGTATCTCTCGAAACTTCTTTTAACTGTTTCTCATTTATAATGCTTTTTAGCAATGAAAGCCCGTCGCTATCAAAAAAATTTTCATCGTAATCGTTGATATTCCCGGAAACATCAAACCACATATCATTCATAATTACACCCGGTTTTTCTTTGCCGGCTTCACCAAAGCGAATTAGTTTCATCTGATCTATTTTAAGTCTAGTTGAATTATTGTATCAATATCATCAAGCACAATTCCGTCGAGATAAATAAAAGTACCCTCCGGCTGCTGTTTGAATTTTATTTCCTTTTGACCATTTAATAAAAAAGCTTTTGAAATCTTTTCTTTTAACTCGGGAATAAAAATAAAAGCAGGGTTTTCTGGTTTATTCAATATGTGCATATAAACTGTCTTGCCTTTTATTGTTAGCGTCCCCCAATCTTTTAGTGGAATTATATTTCCTCTCGTTCCATAGATCGTTTGTCCATATTGCTGCATCCATTTCCCAACTGCTTTTAACGTATCAGCAAATTCTGATTGTATCGTTCCATCAGGCATAGGACCAACATTCAACAAAAAATTTGCATTATATCCTGCTGCTTTCACCATATATTGAATTAATCTTTTTACGGACTTATAGTTCCTGTCAGTGATATTAAATCCCCAGCTGTCGTTCATTGTTTCACAGGTTTCCAATGGCAATTCAGAAACGGATGCACCACCAAACCCGGTTGTATTGTGACCGGGCAGATCTTTTTCAAATGCCTGGAAATCTTCACCGGGTATCGGCATCAGGTGATGATTATTGCTGATCAAACACTTCGGTTGCAAACTATGTATGAGTTTATAGATCTCATCATAATGCCAGTTCACTTTTGATTCCTGTTTTTTATCAT
>CBFGXP010000370.1:0-2353 GCA_965652775.1 uncultured bacterium | reverse complement strand
ATTAAAACAGCTATAGATACTTTCTGGCTTGACAATACTTTAAAGATCACTCCTGATGAAGAACTCGGCCTGGTAAAAATGTTATACTTTAACCAACTCCCTTTTTTTAAGACTTACCAGGAGAAAGTAAAAAAGGCAATGCTTTTTGAAAATGAGACAACCTATCGATTAGCCTATAAAACTGGTTGGGGCAACAATGAGAAAGGAAATCATCTTGCGTGGATCGTTGGCTGGGTTGAAGAGAATAATCATCCTTACTTTTTTGTATTGAATTTTGAATCCCCGGACGCAAATGCAGATATTCCCACTATAAGAATGAAAATACTGAAAGGAATACTTAAGCAACTTGGCTTTTTTGAGGGTAAAATGTAACAGTTGCTTTTAAAATTTATCAAACCCCGCCCCTCTTTCTTTGTTAGTTTTGCAGTAATCGATACGATGAAATTTGTATGCAATTCTATAGTGAATCATTAACGGAATACAAACGGCTTAAAACAAGAGAAGTTAAGATCGGCGACCTGCTGCTCGGCAATTTCCATCCTATTCGTGTGCAGACAATGACCACAACGGACACAATGGATACAATGGCAACAGTGGAACAATCCATTCGCTGCATTGAAGCCGGTGCCGAGTTGGTTCGTATCACCGCTCCTTCAAAAAATGATGCGGAGAATCTATTGCCTATAAAAAATGAATTAAGAAAAAGAGGTTATCATACACCACTTGTGGCGGATATTCATTTTACTCCAAATGCAGCGGAGATCGCTGCAAGAATTGTAGAAAAAGTAAGAGTGAATCCCGGGAATTACGTTGACAAGAAAAGATTTGAATTGATCGAATATTCGGATGCTGATTATGCCGAAGAGATCGAGCGGATCCGTGAACGATTCACTCCATTAATAAAAATTTGCAGGGAGTATGGCACAGCAATGCGGATCGGTACAAACCATGGTTCGCTGAGTGATCGTATTATGAGTCGGTATGGTGATACACCAACTGGAATGGTGGAAAGCGCCATGGAGTTTTTACGGGTTGCAAGAAATGAAAGCTATCACAATATTGTGCTGAGCATGAAAAGCAGTAATCCGCAGGTGATGGTGCAGGCTTACCGTTTATTGGTGAAAACGATGTTTGATGAATTTGGTGAATGCTACCCGTTGCATCTTGGAGTTACAGAAGCCGGCGATGGTGAAGATGGAAGGATAAAAAGCGCTGTCGGAATTGGTACATTACTGGAAGATGGATTAGGTGATACGATCCGTGTTTCACTAACGGAAGATCCTGAACTGGAGATCCCGGTTTGTAAGGATTTGGTGAGGAGATATACCAGTCGGCAGTTAACAGTCAACAGTCAACAGCCGATTCCACTCGTTGATAAGCTTTCTTATGATCCTTTTAATTATCAACGTAGAGAGAGTTTTGAAGTTGGAAATATTGGTGCCAAGCATGTACCAGTCGTTATTGCTGATTTGAGTAAGATGGAAAAGATTACTCCTGTGCATCTGCAAAGTGTCGGCTATACTTATGATGAACCAAGCGATAAATGGAATATCAGCGATGCGGCAGCTGATTATATTTTTACAGGCCACCAGCTGCTTAATTTCGCCTTACCAGGAACCTTAAAGGTGATTGTTTTTCCTGAGGCATGGACAAGAGCAAAAGACAAAACCAAATATTTCCCGATCTACCAGGATAGAGGTTATGCCGAATCAGAAATAAAAAGTGATCAAATGAATTTTGTAATGGTTGATTGCTTTAATGATGGCGCTGATTCCTTTATATATCTTGACAACCTGGCGATGGATCCCACAGCTGTAATTTGTTTAAGCAGTACCAATAAAAATGCAATGCAGTCGGTGAGAAGAATGTATGCAGAATTGATGTGTCGAGGAATAAAGAACCCGGTGATCAATATCACAGACAGTAACTGGCAAACTGCCGATGAGCACTTAATTCATTTTGCCACTGAAACAGGAGCATTACTGTTGGAGGGGATGGGCGATGGCATTTGTTTGGGAATGACGAAGAGGAGCTATGACCAGTTAGCCGTGAGCTATCAACAAATGAATGCAAGCGGAAGAAACTATACCAGCAACCAGACCATCGAGCAATTTATCAACAATACTTCATTCGGAATTTTACAGGCAACAAGAACAAGGATTTCAAAAACTGAATATATTAGTTGTCCGAGCTGTGGCAGAACTCTTTTTGACTTGCAGGAAACGACCGCAAGGATCCGTTCACGAACAAATCATTTGAAGGGAGTGAAGATTGCCATTATGGGTTGTATTGTGAATGGACCAGGCGAAATGGCAGATGCTGATTTTGGATACGTCGGCAGCGGCCCGGGAAA
>CBFGXP010000369.1:0-2398 GCA_965652775.1 uncultured bacterium | reverse complement strand
ATTTGTGGAAAACCCTTTCCCCCTATGGGATTGTGTTCCGGGATTGTGAAAACAAAATTGAGCCCTCTTCAGAAATGGAGAGGGTTTTTCATTTCTGTTGTTGTGCTCGTCTCTTCAACTCTTCCTCCGCGTATCCAAAAACTTTCTTCATCATATCTGTTTTTCTGAATTCATATTTTGTGCGAATTTGTTCTTCTTCATTGGCAACAATGCTGAACATTCCATCGATTGCTCTTGCTGCAATAAAATCTGTCAGGCTTGTTTCAAGAGGTTGATTAATAAAAGGAATCTTGTTGTAAATATCAGTGATCTGTTTCCAGTCCCTGTTCGCACCTTCAACTTTAATCGTACTATCTACTATTGGCCGGAATGCGACCATCAATTCCGGGGACATAGTTGCTTTAAAATATTCAGTCGCGGCATGTGTATTATCTGTAATCAAAATTTTTGCTGCATCCTTTATGCTCATTTCTTTAACTGAGTTTAAGAAAATAGGTTTTGCTGCCCTTACTGCTGAAGATGCAGCCCTGGTAAATTTTCCTGTCACCTGGTCAACTGTTTTATCTAATCCAAGATCACGAAGCGTCTTTTCAATTTTAGCGGCATCTCCCGGAAATGCAAATCTGACGATTGGGTTGCCAGCCGGATCGGCAAAGGCATCAAAACTTCTGAATAAACCTTGTGATAATGCATCTTTTAATCCCAATGCCATTTCATATTCAGATGGCACCAGTATTGACGCGACTTGTTTAAGTGTATCACAAGATACGAGTATCACCAAAAAACTATAGGCTGCAATTAATGTTCTTTTCATAAAAGCTATCTTTATTAAAGTTTAAAGTAATTATGAAGGTCTTCAATCTCATCTTTTGTCTTCTTTTTATTTTTTCAGCAGCCTTGCAATACAACGATCCAGATCCTTATCTATGGGTGCCAATTTATAGTTATGGCGCTATTCTTTGCTGGCTGGCATTCAGGGATAAATATTATCCAAAAGCATACCTGATTGGCATTTTTATCTATTTCGCTTACGCTATTTATTTATTTTTTGCAAAAGATGGTGTGTTGGATTGGATAAATAAACACAATGCGGAAGATATTGCCGCGACTATGAAAGCGGAAAAACCATGGATCGAAGAGACAAGGGAGTTTTTTGGATTGATAATTCTAATAATTGTGTTAGCAATAGATTATTTCTATGCAAAGAGAAAATTTCCAAAAAAGACAACTCTTATTCGCGATTAACCGATAGCTATCGGAACGCCATTCACTATTCTTTGTAATCGATCCTTGATAACCCGGAATCCTTGTTCTTACTAAACCAACCAAGCCCATATTCGAGGATATAAAGATGACCATCGGGACCTAGTTCTATATCAACTGGTGCGGCAAATTTTGTTCCTTCCATAAATGGTTCCATTTTATAGAAGTCACCATTAGGTTGCAGTGAGACGGCCCTTACAATATTTCTCATCCATTCATAAATAAAAACTTTTCCGTTATAATAATCAGGCAAACCCTTTTTACCAGGATAGAGATCCGAATAATACACCGGTCCCGCCATTGCAGTTCTTCCGCCCGCTCCCATTTGCGGAAAATCAGGAGAGATGCCGTAAGGATACCAAATAAATGGGGGTGATAAAGCAGGTAGCTCTTTTATCCCGGTATTGTTCCTTGAATTATTGATCGGCTTTAAGGGATCGAATTTAACTCCTGTTTTTCCGGTATTATAATCATATTCGTAATAAGGGAAATTTTTTCCAATGAATAATGGCCAACCAAAATAACCAGCCTTTCTTGCCTGGTTTATTTCATCATATCCTTTCGATCCTCTTGTTTGAAAACTGTCTTTATCCGAATCGGGACCAACATCACCCCAATACACATAATTATTTTTTGGATCCACTGATAAGCGATATGCATTTCTTGTTCCCATTACATAGATCTCAGGTCTGGTGTTCGGCTGGTCTTTTGCAAATAGATTTCCATCAGGAATACTGTAAGTAGCATCGTCATTTACTTTAATGCGGATCACTTTTCCGCGCAGGTCATTACTATTCGATGAGCTTCGCCTTGCGTCATACTGCTGATGACCAGGTCTGTCATCAAGCGGAGCAAAACCACGGTTGACAAAAGTTTGTTTTGGTTCATCAAAAGGAGTGGAGTTATCGCCGGTTGATAAATACAGTAAGCCATCGCCGCCAAAAGCAATTGAACCGCCTGTGTGGCAACAAATTTCTCTTTGCGAATAAAATTGCAATACAATTTTCTCTGATGACATATCGATCTTGTCATCTTTCAATGTAAATCGTGACAGACGATTAACTGACGTATCATTGGGAGAATAAAAAATATAAACCCAGTTGTTTCTTGCAAAATCCGGGTCCTTGCATATTCC
>CBFGXP010000368.1:0-2447 GCA_965652775.1 uncultured bacterium | reverse complement strand
GACGAGTCAAAGTCATTTCGCAAGCCGTACCTTTTATGAGGCGAACTCGACAAAACTTTAAGTTGTTCATCATCGATATTATAACGAATATCAAAACTAAGACCACCACCTGCAAATAAATGTGGACCGATCTTGCGATAAATTTTTTCTGTAAGCCGGATAAACGTAAATCTTATAAGAAATGTGCTGTCACTTTTGTGCTGGTACTCTTTAGTGCCCGTACCAATTCCATAATCGGCGATCAGGAATTTCGATAATTGCCAGTTGCCCTGAAAATTCCATTTATTGCCGTCAGTAAAAGCATTATGACGGGCCTGTCCTGTAATGATCCCTTTCGTACTGTAAATACCTTCAAGGCCAAAAGACGAAAGGCTGGTATTCTCCGGGGTGCCAAATTGCTTAATAGCAGATATCTTGGCACCGATTACGAAACCAAAGCTCGGATTATAGCCAACAGAAGGTAAAATTGATCTATCGCTCTTCTTGGTTGCAGCTTTTGCCGTATCCGGTTTTTTCTTAAGGAGTTGTTTAACAAAATCTCCAAGATCATAAATGGGGACTTGATCGTTTCTCAATATTGTGTCCTGCGCATTAATGAAAGCAGGGACGAACAGCAAAAAGGCAACTGCACAAACAGTAATAAGAAAACGATTACCAACCTGGATGATCCTCGTTGCTGTCATAAGGGCTTTTAGGAATAAAAAAACAAGAAATAAAGTTTCATCTTGAATTTGCTTACTGAATTGCTTTTTACTTTTTTCGCTCTTTGTCAAATTGCTCAAACAACATTTCCGTATATTCCTTACTCGACTTTTCTATACCGCTTGGGTTGTCTGCTTTAGATTGCACGGACCAGATCAGGGCCTGCGTTTCCACGTCATAAGCGTTGGCTTCAATAAAATAGGTTTTGTCAGTTGTATAATACCCCGGGCTATATAATGTAGGCTGCCAGTAATTATAGTATCCATAAAACCCTGTACCATGAACACCGTAAGAACCATAAGGTCCATAACCAGCATATGGCGCATACCCTACACTTACTGATACCGCACCGGGCACATAATAGGTTTCACTTTTTACATCAATTACAGCAATAGATAATATTACATCACACCCTTTGTCACGAATTAATTTCAACACGAGTTCTTTATCACGCATATTTTCTTTATTAAAATTCGGAGGGAAGATCTCATAGCCTCTAACTACATTAAATCCTCTTGCTTTTGCAGCTGCACCCAGGTCAGCTTCAAGTGCATATTTTACTGGATTATTCTGTATCAAGGCCGCTACAAAAACAGTTTTATATTGTTTTTGGGGTCTGTCAGGGTTCACCCATGATGTTGTGATCTTTTGCGAAGGACCACATGAGAAAAATAATGTAGCCAATATAAAAAGGCTTAACAAGATATTTTTTTTCATAAAATGTTTTATGGCTATTAAATATTTTAGTAAAGATAACCGAATTAACTTCCTGCGTTTCTCATCATTTACAAGATCCAAGATGTTATCAATAAATGATTCAAATAAACATTATTAAAAATTATCCTTTGCGTTTTCTCAACAATTTAGTGATGCCAAAACCAATTCCCCAGCTGTCATATCCATTCCATTTAATATCATACACCAAACTGATACCAAACTCCCAATTGTTTTTCATTTCCCAGCCTGTTTCCATACCGAGCCTTGTAACGGCAAAATTGCCTTCGTGGGCAAACTCGCCACCCATACCGCCTATGAAACTAATATGCTCCCCTGCTTTAAAAATCGCGGCAGCCACAGTTGTGATAGGCCTGGTTCTTTCTATCACTGTATTTTCATGATCTTCCACTTCAAAAGTTTCCACCACCATATCCATTTGCAATCCTATTGCCAGGCGGCCGCTAATCCAATAATCATAATCAAATCCCCAAAAAGGAAAAACTTTCAAGCCCTTTTCGCCATTTTCTTTGATCCCCCCGAATACATGCGAATGACCGAGTACCAATGTGAGACGGTGAGCGCCTTTAAGACCTCTTTCTTCGTGGGTTTCTTTTTTCTCTGGCTCCTGCGAGTAAGCACTGATCATTATAAAAACTAAAAAGCCAATGAGTGATAGTTTTTTTTTCATGACCACTGAATTTAATAATATAAAAAAAATGAGGAGAAATATCTCCTCATTCTTTCGAACCAGAATCCGCTTATTTTAAGAAGCCGTCTTTTTTCATCTTCTCAGAAACAGCATCAGCGATCTCATTCACTGTTTTTTCCATTTTGGAAGGATTCACTGTTTTTGTTGTTCCTGTCCACAGTAATTTATCGGGGTTAACACTGTACACTGTTGTTTCTACAAAATAGTTTTTATCGGTAGTATAATAACCCGGAGTTCCATAAAAGCCTGCTCCATATCCATAATACCTGCCATAGCCGCCATAATAAGCAGTCGTAGTACCGGGTACATAAGAGGTCTC
>CBFGXP010000367.1:0-2451 GCA_965652775.1 uncultured bacterium | reverse complement strand
TTGTTTTCAGCAAAAAACGTTTCAAGGCTTTTATCCTCGTCCACATTATCAGAAGAGCAGGAATACAAAAAAGAGATCGAAACAAAAAGAAAAAACGATTTACAGTTCATTACCAAAAAAATTTGTTGGCAAAGTTAGGTGCATGAGCTCAACGACTACCAAATAAAAAACCCGGTGTTGCCGGGTTTAAAAAAAATGAACAATGAAATAAGGTTATAGATAAATGCCGTTTTTAAGCTTTGTATGTTTTACTCCGTTACAGTCTCTCTTCATCGTAACACAAGAGCTCAAAGTCATCGTGATTAATGATCCTGCCAGCAGGATGAACAACAGTTTTTTCATACTTGTTTTTTAAGATTTAAAAGGGTGAATTAAAAACTGGAATTCAAAGGAGGCTTGGAGTGTGGTCATTCAAGGGAAGAAAACGAAAATACTATGCCATAATTGTATTTCATAACGATTAACTGAAAATATTAGAGACTTGTTAGGAAAATCGACTCAAATCAAGGCTGGAAATAGTAAATCTCCTAGCTTTCACTGTAATAATTTTATCCAAACCATAAACTACAGCTTAAGAAACGAGTATTTCCTTCCCTGGGTTATTACTATTGAAGCTATAGGTTATTGCATCACCCTGGACTTTAAAACACCCAGCTCTTTTCCGATCTTGGTAAAAGCAGTAATTGCTTTATCTAAATGATGTTGCTCATGTGCTGCGCTTAACTGCACTCTTATTCTTGCCTGCCCTTTGGCCACAACAGGAAAAAAGAAACCAATAACATAAATCCCTTCGTCAAGAAGTTTGGCCGCCATGGTTTGTGCAAGCACAGCATCATACAACATGATGGGCACAATAGGATGATCACCAGGTTTAATATCAAACCCCGCATCCGTCATTTTTTTACGAAAATATTTTGTATTGAATTCAAGCTTATCTCTCAACTCTGTTGTTTCAGTAAGCATATTTAAAACGGCGATAGAACCACCCACAATAGACGGTGCAAGGGAATTGCTAAATAAATAGGGTCTGGATTTTTGGCGTAGCATATCAATTATTTCCTTTCTGCCGCTTGTGAAACCGCCGCTTGCCCCACCCAGGGCTTTGCCCAGCGTTCCGGTAATTATGTCAATTCTCCCCATTACGCCGCGATACTCATGTGTGCCTCGCCCTGTTTTTCCTAAAAACCCTGACGAATGACATTCATCGATCATAACAATCGCCTCATATTGGTCAGCAAGATTGCAAATTTTATCTAACTGGGCTATTGTTCCATCCATACTAAAACTTCCATCTGTTACAATTATCCTGCTTCTGAGATGTGCAGTTTCCTGAAGCTTTATTTCAAGATCAGCCATATTGTTGTGCTCATACCGGTAACGCTGTGCTTTACACAAACGGACACCATCAATAATACTTGCATGGTTCAAGGTGTCAGAAATAATGGCATCTTCTTCATTAAATAATGGCTCAAATACACCTCCATTTGCATCAAAAGCCGCGGCATATAATATAGTGTCCTCTGTTCCCAAAAATTCGGACAACTTTTTTTCCAGTTCTTTATGAATATCCTGGGTTCCGCAAATAAATCGTACGCTGCTCATGCCATAACCATGAGAATCGATAGCCCGGTGCGCTGCTTCGATGACTTTCGGATGGGATGATAAACCGAGATAATTGTTGGCACAAAAGTTCAAAACGGTTTTACCATTTACCGTTATTTCCGCCCCCTGGGGACTTGTGATTGTCCTTTCAGCTTTATACAGACCAGAAGTTTTTATCTCTTCGACTTCCTTCCCGATCCTTTTTACAAAATTTTCGTTCATAGAATCACATTTGGGCTACAAATATAACCAGAAGGTGGTTGGATTCAGGTTGCCCCACATATTCAGAATTAGTTTTACCAAATAAATCTCCCTGGCTATCTGTGCTTTCACACCCCTTTTTCTGCATTTTGCCGTGTAAAAGAGACAGTTCATCAGATACTCATTGCCTTATACTTAATGAAAAATTAAATTTGCTGTAACATTTTCAAGAATACCTTCGTCAAATCATGAAATCGACACCAATGCAACGGAAATACCTGTTAAGAGCTGCCCTGATACTTCTGCTGATAGCAGGTAGTTATCTTGTCCTTTGGTCTGCTACAAAAAGCAGATCCTCAAAACAAACATGCGCTGAAAGCATGGAAGATTGCTGCAAAAAGAGGCCTGATAGAGACTCTTCAGGTGAAATGATCTGGGAGACCTTTTCACGCCAGTTTATTTCTGTCTCAATCAATTAAACTTTGATTTCCAGGCTCTCGGGCTTAGAAAAAATCCCTTTATTACTGTAACTTTTTTATTCACCAGGCGTAATACTTAAAGCAAGGCTGTTAACTACCTTTGCCTGCTATCCCGGCTGTTTATGACCGAACGAGAGTATAACGAGTGTGTCACTACCTACGCAGACAA
>CBFGXP010000366.1:0-2515 GCA_965652775.1 uncultured bacterium | reverse complement strand
TTATTTTTATGAAACAGGAAAAGATATAAGCACTTCAAAAAAATTGATCAGGTTAATGTTTTCTTATAAAGATGCGATCGAAGACAATGAAGCTTACGCCGTTTCACTCATATTTGAATATTATCCGAAGCGCTAACCGGGATGGAAACTTAAGATTCCGGTTTATCAGCACTTCACCGTATTTATCTTTTAGTGCCATTAATAGCCTCTTTTATTTTATAGTTAGGTTGTTTTCAATTTTCTTCGGTTTTAGTTCATTCAATGTCTTTATTAAATTTTGAAGATCGGCTCGTTTGATTTCACCGGTAAGTGTAATAACACCATTTAAAATTATGGCTGAAACACCAGGATAGGCTTTGATAGCTGAATCTACGCCTTCAATAAGCTGGCTATCGTTAGAGATGATCACTGGCGCCGGTGCAGGCGCTACGCTTAAATTATTCACAACTGATTTTACGCCTTTTACTCCTTTCACCACCGTTTCTGTTGATGCTTTTGCTGCATCATCTTTTACTTCACCTGTAAGAGTGACCACACCATCTTTTACATCCGATTTCGCTCCGGAAAGACTTGTGTTAGCAGCGATCGTATTGTCAACAGAGGTTTTAATTTCTGCATCCGATACTTGTTGTTTACATGATGTTATCGTAGCGATCAAAAAGCATACAAGCAAGGGTATTCCAAGCATCCTGTTGATTTTCCTGTCCATAACAATTTTTTTAAGATGAAAAAAACTTGGGTGCGAAAGGAGGAGGCTTGCAGAACTTTTCTAAAGGTAAATGATTTTGAAGCTTCTTTATTAAGAAGAGACCTGCAAGTCAAAACCATTCCGTATAAAAGAGATCAATAAACGGCCGAAGTGATTTTTATATTGGCTTTACTAAAGGCAGTTTTGTGTCTTGCCAAAACTTTTGCAGCTTCAGCAGTTTTCTTTTGCAACAACAATGCTTTATATAATCCATACAATGCCCAGCCATTCTCATTATTATTCAACAGATCTTTTTTAAAAACTTTTGCTGCATTTACTCCGTCGTTTTTCAGCAGATAGGCATGCCCGAGATAATGTTTGGGATTCAATAACCAATCTCTTGGTTCATTGTAAACCATTGTGGCTTCCACTGAATCTGCCATTTTATAATACCTAACTGCACCATCATACAATTTTTTGTCTTCATGAATAACGCCGAGTAATAAGTAATGTGCAACACTTGCTCCGACAGCAGGTGCGGAGAACGGGCTCATAGGAATGCTAAGTGAACTGTCTTTCATGAATTCACGCATTGCATCCAATTCATGTGAAGCCGCATTCCGGTCATTCTTTCTGGAATAGGCAAGGCCCCTGGCAAAATGATAAAGAACATTGCTGTAAACATGAGCCTTGTCCGGCTGAGGTTCCTGGAGTATTTCATCCCATTTACCAAAACGAATCTGGTTGAACACAGGTGTCATGTGAATGTATTGTAACACATTACCGATCGGGGCTGCCATAGAAAGATAATCAACAGGCACACTCTCCCTTGTTTCTTTTGCCGCTGCTTCTGCAACTTTATAATTACCTGCAAGCATTGCATTATTCGCCTTCATGTGCAGGTTATGAATGATATAAAGAAAATCAGCGCCGGTCACCGGTGCATATAATGGGATCGACCTTTTATAACTGTTAACCGCATTTGTGTTTACGTCAATTCCTTTTTGATAGAAACCGGTACGGAGATAAATATGTGAAGGCATATGCACAACGTGCGAAAGACCGGGATTTGTTTTGCCTAACCGGTCAGCACTTGGCAACGCTTTAGCGGCATAAGGGGAAGGCTCCATTACATGTATATAATAATGGTTGGCGCCGGGATGATTTGGATTCGTCGCCAATATTTTTTCAAGCACTTCCCTGATCAATGGTGTCCATGGCTTTGGTGTGCCATCTGTCATCCAAAGATCCCATGGATGCTGCAGCATCATGGCGTCAGCATAGAGAGCGGCAACATCAGCATCGCCGGGAAATTTTTCATAAGCCTCTTTCATTTTATCTACATAGAGCTGGTTCAGCATTGCTCTTGTTTGAGACGAATCATAAGAGTAACGAACACGTTGTGCCTCAATCAATGCCATTTCTTTTTCAGTGGCCCTTGCAGCGAACTCGATCGCTTTACCGCTTGCTGCGAGGGCTTCAGGTGAGGCTGTATATCCGTAATCATTAATATTAGGGCCATACGACAATGCCTGCGCCCAATGCAACATTGGAGAACTTTCATCAAACCGGGCAGCTTTCTTAAATGAAGCCATTGCTTCAATGATGTGAAAACTGTAATACATATTAATGCCCTGGTTAAAATAAAATTGGGCACTGTCATGCTTTGTTGAAATTTTCCATTTATGAACGCCGGCTCCCGGAATAGGAGGGATGCTTGTTTCTTCAAGCCAATCCTTTAGTTCATCCCAGTCGGGGCTGCACCGAATAATGTTTTTCTTTTTGTATTCAGCCAGGTCAAAGGAGGACCGCGTTTGCTTTTGGTTA
>CBFGXP010000365.1:0-2534 GCA_965652775.1 uncultured bacterium | reverse complement strand
GTCAAAATTCAATAATAAAACCGATAGTTGGCAATATGCTCCCATCCTCATTGGGAAGAAGAACTGGAATTGCATTGCTTCCATTTTGCTTAATAGGTTGCCCATCTGTTGTGACAAACTCCGTGTTATCCGCATTTCTTTTAAAAGTATATTGGGGAATACCAAAGGCTGTAGCACTATACCAGTTTTGTATATCTAAAAACACGTCAAGTGTAAATCGCCGGAAATTCCATTTTTTATCAATTCTTATATCACTCGCATTAAATGCTTTTAATGAAAGTGTATTGGTACTGTTATAATCAAACACACCTGTGCCTATAGTGAGATAGTTCATTTGACTTTCGATCAAATTATAGGGAGTGTAAGGTGCATTACCTTGCAGACGGAACTTTACTCCGAGTTCCCAGTTGCGTTTAAATTTGTATCCCCAGGTAATACTAAGCAGGTGACGATTATCCCAGGAAGCCGGAATTAATTTATTATCGATGCCCGAAAACTTTGAATGGTACCAGGTATAACTTAAAATACCGAAAGACCGTTTGGATAATTTCTGCTGTGCAAAAAACTCAATACCGTAAGCCTTTCCTTTACCTTGCTGAACAACCGGTTCATTGCCAATTGCACCAAAATCAGTTCCTTTATTGGCGAGGCTGATACCATCCAGTACACTTACAGGATAATTATTGTATTGTTTATAAAAACCTTCCAGCGTAAAACGCAGCATACTGGTTGGAAGGAATTCAAAGCCTGAAACAAGATGGGTGCTTTTAATAAATTCCCCGGGGTTTATGTATGTTTCGGCAGTGGTAGTGCGAGGCTGCATATAAGCAAGCTGTGTATAAGATGGCAGCCGGTAGTAGATGCCATAGCTTGCGCTGACATTCCATTTATCAGCCAATGCATAGGAAGCACCCAAACGAGGACTGAATTGTTTGAAGGGATTGGCTACGCTGTTTTCTAAAGAATTGGCATCAATTCTTATCCCTGCATTCAAAGAAAGCCGGTTGTTTAAAAATCGTTTGCCGGCCTGGATAAATCCTCCATAGCGAATAAAATCAACACCATTGTTACTCACCAGAGTTATTCTTTCCTGTATAATATTGCCAAGGCTATCTTTAAGTTCAGGCCTGAAGCGTTGAAAAAAACGATTATCAAAGTCGATGTATTGCAACACGGCACCATAGCTTATTTTCCAACTATTGATATTACTGGTTACATCGAACCTGAGTTTGTTTTCGGTTTCATTGCTGTTGATGCGCAGGGTTAGTTCATCTTCTTTTGGGTTTTGATTGTCTTCATATTTATCGGCACTATTGTTCAAAGTATTCCGACTGAGTGCAAGATTCCAGTAACCGTTATTGGTAAGCTTTTTCAGAGAAACGCCTACTGTGTAACTCCATTGGTTGATGATGGGGTTGCTGTTGATCACATATAATTTTTCTGGTGTGGATTCAAGCGGCGCTGCAAACCTGAATTCGTCAATAGCACCGATCCCAATAAAATTGAGCGTTGTTTTTTTATTGATCCTGGTGGTAGTCTTTAGTTGGAAATCCCAGTAGTTAGGTCTGATGGGAAGATCAATTAATTGAAACAATAACTGTAAATAACTGCGCCGTGCTGATGCAAGAAAAGTAGTATTTTTTGATAAAGGCCCGTCAAAGGTAGCAGCCAATTCTGTAGCGCTCAGCCGGGCATTTCCCTGCAAGCGGTTGGGGTTCCCATTTTTTTGTTTGAATTGGAATACACTGCTTAAAGTATTATCATATCGTGCATCGAAAGCAGAAGTGCTGAGTTTTACATCTTCAATAAAGCTGACATTCAGAATGCCCTGGGGACCACCGCCTGAACCTTGCGTACTGAAATGGTTAATGATGGGTATTTCAATACCATCAAGATAAAAAACATTTTCGCTGGGAGCGCCACCGCGTATTATGATGTCGTTACGAAAACCTCCACCGCCGGCACCACCACCTACACCCGGCAATGATTGTATCACCTTGCTGATATCAAAATTACCTCCGGGATTTGCTTTTATATCTTCCGTTGTTAGTCGCTGCACACTTAGTGGATTTTCCAGGCTGGCTGCCCGGGCGGTATTACGTCTTCCGGTTACAGTTACTGCAGTAAGGTCCTTGGGTTCAGGTTCTAATTCTATGGTGAGAATATTTTCGTTTCCGGTAGTTATTACCAGATTCGTGATTGTTAAGGTTTTGTATCCAACATTTGTTATAACAATTGAATAGCTTCCAGCTTCTATACCTGAAAAACGAAATGTACCTGTTTCAGAGCTTGTTTCTCCTTTACTCCCTGGGTTCAACAAAATAGAAGCTCCTGCTAAAGGTTTCTGATCATTTTTGTCTGTAATAATTCCCGAAATATTTCCATTTTTCTGTGCCATCAACACAAAACTTACAATATTTCCAGCCAATACCAGTACCAGGTGTTTACAAAGATTCAAGAGCATAATTAAATGTATGAGTAATAATAACGGTTCACCGCATTAAAGGTTCAAGTTTGACAAAAATAAAATTGCA
>CBFGXP010000364.1:0-2546 GCA_965652775.1 uncultured bacterium | reverse complement strand
AAAAAATGGTCCCATTATTTTTGGGAATTTTTAATGTTGTTCCTTGCTGTGTTCTGTGGTTTCCTGGCAGAGTATCAATTGGAACATAAAATTGAAAAGGACCGGGAGAAACAATTCCTGAATTCATTACTCGAAGACTTGGAGGCTGATATTAAAAGTCTTGAGGTAAATTATCAAAACCAGCAAAGGGGTATAGCGATGATGGATTCGCTCTTTCTTTTACTTAACGATCCCGAACTTGCAAAACAGCATGGCGATGACTTATATTTTTTGGCAAGAATGGGCCCACGCTTTGTTCCTTTTGCAAACAATTCAAAAACTTTTGACCAGTTAAAAAACTCGGGTGGGTTTCGTCTTATTTCCAAACCCATTGTATCGGGTAAGATCATGTCATATTATATGCAGCTTCCTTTGTATCGTCAATTGGAAGATATCTACAACCGCGAATTTGAAGATTACAAAAGAACAGCAAGCAAGATAATCGACCCGGCTATTTTCAAAAAGCAGGAAGCGGGAAATCGTTCTATCCTCAGGGGAAACAGTAATCCCGCATTACGCAGTTATGAACCAGGTTTGCTAAAAGAAATGGGTTTATGGGCAGTTTACCTTAACGGGACAAGAAAATCCATTCTAACGCTTAATGACTCATTGAGGTCAAATGCAAACGAGCTCATCTTATTTTTAAAAAATGAGTATCATTTGAAATAGATCAGTTTATGGAAGTACACCATCATGCACATACTCCAAGAAAAAAATGGACACATTATTTCTGGGAATTCGTAATGTTGTTTCTTGCAGTGTTCTGCGGATTCTTTGCAGAGTACCAACTGGAACATCAAATTGAAAAAGACAGGGAAAAACAATATATATATAGCATATTAGAGGATCTGAGAGAAGATACACTGGTCCTTGCTGATAATATACACCAGTTTAACGAGCACATAACGAGAAACGACACGTTGATTCGTTTGTTAAACAGCCCTGATATTAAAGATCATGGTTCGGATCTATATTACCTTGGCCGGCGGGCTTCGCGAAGTGTACGATTAGCCATTCATGATGCCACCATCCAGCAATTGAAAAACTCGGGCGGCATGCGGCTTATCAGGAATCAGAAAGTTTCAAAGGCCGTGATTGAATATTACAATCGTCTTGTATTTATTGATTACCTGCAGGCCATTGCATTTAATGAGGCCGATGAATACAGGAAAATGGCAATTGATGTTTTTCATCCCGTAGTGTTTAATAATATTGTAAACATGGCGGATAATTCCGTTATGAGACCGCCCGGTAACCCTGCATTATTAGCATACGAACCAAAAACACTTATGCGTCTCTCCGGTATGGTTTCTTATATCAAAAACACAAAATTGGGACTTGCAAAAGCGGAAACCGAAATGAAAGATGCGGCCAGGGAATTGATAGGACTTATTAAAAAAGAATATCATTTGAAATAATATTGCATATGAAAAAGGTCATGTTTGTTTTTTTATTGTTGCCTGTATTTGTTTTTGCACAACAATATGATGTTGTCATTACCAATGGAAAAATTATTGACGGTACTGGAAATAGCTGGTATTACGGTGATGTTGCCATAAAAGATGGAAAGATCGTTTACGTTGGCAAAATGAATGACGTAACAGCAACCAAAGTCATAAATGCAAAAGGACTGATCGTTGCCCCCGGATTTATAGATGTACATGCGCATATTGAAAACGGAATTTTTGAAAACCCAGCAGCAGGTAATTATATATATGATGGGGTTACCACCGTGATCACTGGCAATTGCGGTGGTTCTGCCGATGACCTGAAAAAATTCTTCTGGGGGCTTGATAGCATGAAGACATCGATCAATATCGCTTCATTGGTTGGCCATAATACGGTAAGAAGGTTAGCAATGGGTCTTGATAATCGTTTGGCAACAGTTGATGAGCAAAAGAAAATGGAAGAGCTTGTAGCACAGGCAATGAAAGATGGAGCGGTGGGCTTATCAACCGGTCTTATTTATTTACCGGGAATGTATAGTAATACTGAAGAGGTAATTGGTCTTGCAAGATCGGCCGCTGCTTATAATGGTATTTATGCATCGCATATCCGCAATGAAGAAAATGGGGTAAAGGATGCTATTAATGAAGCGATCAATATTGGAAAAAATGCAAATATTCCTGTACAGATCTCGCATTTTAAAGTAAGCGGTCCTGCCAATTGGGGACGAAGCAGGGAAACGCTCCCAATGATCGAAGCTGCAAGGAAAGAAGGGTATGATGTAACGATCGATCAATATCCTTATTCGGCAAGCAGTACCAATCTTGGTATTCGCTTACCAGATTGGGCATTGGCCGGCGGAAATGATTCATTGAAAAAAAGAATAAATGATGCGGCAATGCAAAAACAGATCATTAAAGAAATGCTGGAGATGCAAAGTAAATACAAGTACAAAAACTATAGTTATGCTTACGTAGCCCATCATAATGCGGATACCACGTTGAACGGAAAAAATATTTCACAGATAAATAAGCTGAAAGGCCGGAAATCAAAGATGAAAT
>CBFGXP010000363.1:0-2561 GCA_965652775.1 uncultured bacterium | reverse complement strand
CCATCCATCCAAAACTTATATTCTTTTTCTAATGCCGGGAGATAAGTGGTGTAAACATTATCGCCCTTTATAGCAGCGAGTAGTTGAACCATTGCGGCAAAGAACGGCGGCTGCGAACGACCGATATAATAACTCCTGTTTCCATTGGGGATATGTCCATAGGTTTCGATGAGATAAGCAAAATTTTTGATCATGTTCTCGATCATTTCTGTTTCACCACTTTCTTTTAATCCAAGCATCGTGAAATAAGAATCCCAATAATAGATCTCACGGAAGCGGCCACCGGGAACTATGTATGGATAAGGTAACGGTAACAATGAACTTCCCTCTATCTTTTTATCGGGTTCACGGCGTAATGCTCCCCAAAGGTTCTTAATATGCATTACAACATCTTTTTCCTGTTGAACATAATTAAGAGCCGGCGGTGCTGGCGGCATCTCGAAATTTTCTTTTACAAAAAGCTCCAATGAAAATTTTATCGCAGGGTTCTTTTTTATTGCCAGGTAATCTTTTACAATGTCCTTTGGGTTTCTTTTTGGTACACAATCAACAAAAGTTTTTCCATCGGGAAAAATGCGTGCCATCTGCACATCTTTAAAAAGTTCGCCATAGACCTGGTCAGGAGTTTGAACTTTTTGTTGGGCCCGGAGCGAGCCAACGAAAAAAATAATGATAAGGATAAGTGTAGTCTTTTTCATGATGATAAAATTCACTTTAAAGGTACATGAACAAGACCGGACAATAGAAAAACGACACCGGCAAAAGACTAGTGTGTTGTTCGCGGGTTAAAAGTTCTCCAGCTATGCCAGAACTCCTGCGTGGCCGGTAATGGTTTTAATGCAAATGAGGTATCAATTCCCCTGCCATCTACTCTGTACCTGTAATTACCCGCTATCAAAGTGTCTCCACTCAAACTAAATGTGGAATTGTCGCCAGGCCTTTCAAAAGCAAAAAAACTTTTATCATTTTTTGACAACACGATCAACACAGGCGTAGAGCCAATTTTATCCTGTATCAGCTTTTCTTTTTTTAGCTGGTTCCAATCATAGGCTTTTGTTTCTTTCCCGGCTTTAACACCAATCACCCATGATTTATCTTTCCAGGAAAGGCTGTCGGTGCCTGTTAATTTACTTTTGCTGGTCCCGCTTTCAAACTTAAAGGTGCTGTCATAAGATTTGATATAGTTTTCATCGGCCTGCATTACAAGTGAGTTGGGATTTAATTGTAGCCAATCTGCCAATGAAGTTTGGGTACTGAATACTTCCGGTAGTTGTTGCCCTTTTAATCTTCCTGTTATTGCTTCACCGCTCACTTGTCGCCACCAACTTTTTGTCGTGGCATCCTCAAACATTGCGTTGAAATGATCCATTCCGACCAGGCGAAATTTTTCAGGTTTACCATTTACAAGCGGCTCATAAACTCTCCCAGTCCTGCATACCGTGCAGTAAGTAATGATCATCAGTTTACCACCAACAGTATCCTGTACCTGGTGATGATAACCCAGAAATTGAATTGGATACGCTTTTGCTTCTCCATTATTTGTTACGCCGATAACTAACCTGTTTGAATCAACTTTATTTTCGGCGGCACTCAGCATCAATACTTTTTTTGGTTGATAAAACATATGATCGGCGGCCATCACAAAATTTGTCATATATACTACAGCAGCGACGATTGCAATTGGAAAAACCAATGGCCATTTTCTTTTCCATTGTGACCTGAATAATCCAACAATGATCATTGCTGCAAATAAGCCACGGAATACCCAACGCCATTTATACAGAAAGTAAGCGAGGTCAATGCTGTTCATTTGCTGGCTGCCGGGCATTGGCATTATGAAATAAACATTTGCTATTTCAAATAAGAACAAGCCAAGCAGTCCAAACCAAAATAACTTTTTCATATAGTGTATGGTATTCTTTTATTGATACATTTTCAGAACCAGTATTAATTTTTAAAAAAGAAAAGGCGTCAGTAATGAATTACAACGCCGTATGCTTATTCCAATTTAAAAAATTCAAAAAACTTTAAATGATCTATTCGTTGATCAGGGATCAATACCTGGTATAATTAGTTTTTATTAGCTACATCAGTATGAAATATTCCCCTCCGTAGACACGGAGGGGATTTATATGCTTATATTATGTCCTATTAAAAAACGTAATAAAATTATTCTGCTCCATCAGTTCTTGCTTTTGTTTTTGCATGTTCACCGATCTTAATTCCAGCCTCCAATCCTTTTTCACAATCGCTGCGATAATGAATGGATGCATACATCCGTGAGATGGATGCCTCTTTGGCCATATCCGTATATTTAGTTGCCTTTGAAGGAATGATATGTCCGAGTATTGTCGCGGCGGCACCACTGAATGTTGAGTGACCGGAAGGGTAAGATGGAAAGTTTGGTAAGCCCGTAACGGTTTTTACCCTGTTGTCCATTTGAGACGGACGTGGATTGAAATAAAAATATTTAGCATCCCAGCACACTATCGCTGCATCCATCATCGACATATTTAATAATGCCATATTCCTCGCCCATCTTACTTCACTGAAATTTTGTG
>CBFGXP010000362.1:0-2585 GCA_965652775.1 uncultured bacterium | reverse complement strand
AAGTGAAGTGTGTGCGATCTATCCTATAACGCCTTCGTCTGCCATGGGGGAATGGTGAATCTTTTTTTGCCTCAACAGCAATATTATCGGGGGTGATGGAAGGTTCCATAACTGGGATTTTTTGTGCCGTAGTACATATGCAGATGATCAATAGCGCGGGCACTACAAATATCTTTTTCATATTCCCTCGTTTTGATTGATAAATTATTTTACAGTTCAAGCTAATTTTTAATAAACGCAGCAATTATGATTTAAAGCAACAGCCGGCCTGATTTTGACAATTCAGGATCCCTACAGGACCTATTGAATAGGGGTCGCCGTCAGGCACCTGTTGAAAAAAAACATTGATGATGATCGATAATCTCTAAATGGCCACATATGAAGGGGAACTGATCTGTTATCAATGCAATAATTGTGAAGAAAATCAAATCTCCATTACTCACAGTAGAGACCTGTTTTTTCAACGGCATCGAATCATTCTGCAAACTGATACTAATCATTACCTAAAAATTAACGGCGCAGTAATTTGTCTATTAATATATATAAATCAAAAAAATCGCAGTTATGGAACCTTCCATCCCCCCCGATAATATTGCTGTTGAGGCAAAAAAAGATTCACCATTCACCATTATGGATGGCAACCAGGCTGCAGTTCACATTGCTTATAAAACAAGTGAAGTGTGTGCGATCTATCCTATAACGCCTTCGTCTGCCATGGGGGAATGGGCCGATGAGTGGAGTAGTGATAATAAAGAAAATATTTTTGGCGAAGTACCCAGAATTATCGAAATGCAAAGCGAAGCCGGTGCAGCCGGTGCAATACATGGTGCCCTACAGGGCGGTGCTTTGGCATCAACGTTTACCTGCTCACAGGGATTATTGCTGATGATCCCCAACATGTACAAAATAGCGGGGGAATTAACGCCAACTGTCTTTCATATTGCCGCAAGAGCATTGGCAACGCATGCACTATCTATTTTTGGCGACCACAGTGATGTGATGGCTGTTCGTTCGACGGGCTTTGCTATGTTGTTTGGTAACAGTCCGCAGCAGGCTCATGATATGGCGATGATAGCAACGGCTGCAACGCTGAAGTCTAGTATTCCATTCTTGAATATTTTTGACGGGTTCCGTACTTCTCACGAGCTGAACGAAGTTGAAATTATACCTGATGAGACCATCAGGAAAATGATCGATATGGACGATGTCGCCCGTCATCGTAATCGTGCATTAAATCCGGGAAATCCTTTTATACGCGGCACGGCGCAAAATCCCGATGTCTATTTTCAAAGTCGTGAAGCCTGCAATGAATATCATTGGAAAGTTCCTGACGTGGTGGAAGCTACTATGCAGAAATTTGAAAAGCTCACGGGGCGCAGTTATAAGTTATTTGAGTATTACGGACATCCTGAAGCTGAAAACATAATAATCATCATGGGTTCAGCTACCGGCGCTGTTCATGAAACGGTAGATTATCTAAACAAGAAAGGAGAAAGAACAGGATGTCTCCATGTGCACTTATTCAGACCGTTTTCAGTAAAGCATTTTATTAATGCATTACCGCAAACAGTAAAACACATTGCAGTGCTTGATCGTTGCAAAGAAACCGGCGCTATCGGTGAGCCGCTGTTTATGGATGTGATCAATGCCTTGCATGCCCGTTGGAAGCAGCCGTTGCCAAACGTAATCGGCGGACGCTATGGTTTGGCTTCTAAAGAATTTAATCCGGGTATGGTAATGGCTGTATTTGATGAACTAAAGAAAGATAAACCGAAGAATGGCTTCACTGTTGGCATTGAAGATGATATTACCGGTACGAGTTTAGATTACGATAAACAATTCTCACTTGAAGACCAACACCTTTTTCGCGGACTGTTCTTTGGACTTGGAGCTGATGGTACGGTCAGTGCAAATAAGAACACTATAAAAATTATCGGTGATGTGACGGGTGATCATGTGCAGGGCTATTTCGTTTACGACTCTAAAAAATCCGGCTCGCTGACTGTTTCACATTTGCGCTTTAGTGACAAGCCCATCCGTTCTACTTATCTTATTAACTCAGCCAATTTTGTGGCTTGTCACCATTTTCATTATTTAGAAAAATATGACATACTTAAAGATGTGCAACACGGAGCAACGTTTTTATTGAATGCTCCTTTTGCAAATGGGGATTTGTGGGAAAACCTGCCCAAAAAAATACAGGAAGAAATTATTGACAAGCAGCTCAGGTTGTATGCGATCGATGCGTCCAGGGTTGCTAAAGAAACTGGCATGGGTTCACGTATCAACTCTATTTTGCAAACCTGCTTTTTTGCTATTTCAAATGTGATGCCTAAAGAAGAAGCTGTCAGTTATATTAAAGATGCCATTCGTAAAACATATAGCAGAAAGGGCGAAGAAATTGTACAAAAGAATTTTGATGCAGTCGATAAAGCACTCGAAAATTTATCATCGATACACTATCCGAATTATATAATTGGTGATAAGGAAATTGAACCTGCCATTTCAGGTAATGCATCGGATTTTGTGCAACAGGTTTTGGCAAAAATTATTGCTGGAGAAGGTGATGATTTACCAGTTAGCGC
>CBFGXP010000361.1:0-2653 GCA_965652775.1 uncultured bacterium | reverse complement strand
ATTGATACTACAAACCCACTCGCAAATTATACCGCAGAAAAAAGCTGGAGATCTGCAGTTGAAGCTTTTGCGATCGGCAAACAACTTGGCCAAAAAGTAATTTTGATGTCCACTTCAACCGGCAGCACATTAGCACTAAAGCTTTGCGCCGAATTTCCGGAAATAGCGGCAAATATTATGATGTCACCAAACATTGCCATCAATGATCCAAATGCATGGATGCTCAATAATCATTGGGGATCACAAATAGCACAAATTGTGGTAGGAAAGCATAAGATTTCAGATGATACAACTGCATTATCTGCACAATACTGGAATCATCGTTACTCAACCAATTCGTTGGTTCAACTCGAGGAGCTGATCGAATCAACCATGAAAGAATCGACGTTTAGAAAAGTAATTCAGCCAAGTTTAATGCTTTATTATTTTAAAGACAAGGAACACCAGGATCCGGTATTGAAAGTATCTGCAATGAAAAGGATGTTTACTCAGCTGGCAACACCTGATAGTTTAAAAAGACAAGTAGCTATTCCCAATGCAGATAACCATGTGCTTGCTTCCCCAATTAAATCAAAAGATGTCGAGAGTGTAAAAAAAGAAGCTGAAAAATTCGCAGTCGAAATTCTAAAAATGCATCCTTTAAAATGATCATACTCTTACATAGATCTTCTTCTTATCCAAAAAATATCCGATTAGCCAGCAAAGCAACATAAAGCTCAAAGCGAAAAGAAACGCTCCGAAGTACATGCCCGCATGTTTGAATATATTCTGAAATAGCCAGCTATAAAGCGGCTGATCGCCGACCGGAATGAACCATAAAAGGATGGCGCCTATCTCAGACAACAGGTAAATAAACAAAGGATTTCTGCCGAATACTTCAAAGAAGTAATTAAAACGTTTGATTTGCAAGAATTCGATCACATACACTAACACTCCTAACAATACGCAATCAATGCCCACAGTCAGGATAACATAACTCCCTGTCCATAACTTTTTATTGATAGGATGAAAATAATTCCAGCAAAGGGCCATGAAAATAAGTGTAACGCCCACCAATAGAAGCTTAGTCAGTCCTTCGTAACTATACCCTTTTTCCTGTATCCATTTACCTACAGCATAACCAAACGTTACATTGGCAATTGCAGGTAGCGTCCCTAATAGTCCTTCCGGATCAAAAGCAACTCCTTCACCATGATATAAATGGTCTGGACCAAATAACCACAGGTCCAATCTTGTTCCTGCATTTGTGACCATATCATAAGGATCGCTGCTTCCTCTAAATAGTAATAAAATAAGCCAGTAGATAAAAAGAAAGGCAAGAGATATACGCAGAACCGTATTCAATTTTAAATACCGTATCATCAAGGCAGCGACACAATAGCACAAGGCGATCCTTTGCAACACACCCATGATCCGCGTATGACTTACCGGTTTTGCCGATAGTCCTCCGGCATCATTCCATTCTACGAAAGGGAACCAATACATCAGGTAGCCAAGCAGAAAAATGATGATCGTTCTTTTAAAGATCTTACCAAGCACGGCGCTATCGCTCATCGTACTCCATTTCTTCATTACAAAACTCATAGCATTACCAACAGCAAATAAAAAAGATGGAAAAACCAGGTCAGTCGGGGTGAAGCCATGCCAGTTAGCATGTAGCAGCGGTGCATAAGTGGTATCCCAGTTACCTGAGGTATTTACAATGATCATGAAACAAACCGTCATTCCGCGAAAAACATCGAGTGCGGTGAACCGTTGAGCTGGTTGCATAAGCAGTGTTTGATCTCTCAATATAAAAATTATATTACAGAAAGAACAGAGAATTGTGTGTTAGAAAAATTTGCGGATCACCCATACTACAAGCGTGGCAACCAGGCTGAATAAAATCATTGTCATAAACGGAAAGTAAAACCTGAAGTTTTCTCTTTCGATCCTTATGTCGCCTGGCAAACGACCGATCCAATTTAATTTATCATGGAAAAAATAAATGATGATGCCAACTAAGATGACAACCACACCAATACCAATTACTAATTTTCCGGATTCGCTATTCATGTACTAAAACTAAAAAGAAGAATTTCATCAGAATGGGTATCCAATTCCAAGATTATAAATAATGTTTTCCCTTCTCCATGGCTTGTGAAAGAATTTTATTTGATCCATCACCCATGGATTTTGCTCCCATGGCTTTCGTAACGGAAAGGCAATGTCAAGCCGGATAACAAAAAGGGTAATGTCAAAACGAAAACCGACACCGGCATCAACTGCTAATTGGCTTAGGAATTTACTCGTGAATTCCCCTCCCGGCTTATGTGTGTATGTGCTGTCATTCATCAGCCAGATATTTCCCGCATCGAGAAATAAAGCGCCATATAGCGGACCATTGATCCTGAATCGAAATTCAGTATTTAATTCCAGCTTGATATCACCCGTCTCATCCGGTACGAAATCAAGTGTGTCGACAAAGCGATAGGTACCCGGACCAACCGACCTGCTTCTGAATCCACGAAGACTGTTCGTTCCGCCGATAAAAAATTGCTTGATATACGGAAGTTGAACAGAATTGCCATAAGGAATACCAACGCCAACAATGGCCCGGTTTACCCAGGTGGAATATAATCCAAGCCTTTTATAAAATCGTCCATCCACTTCA
>CBFGXP010000360.1:0-2655 GCA_965652775.1 uncultured bacterium | reverse complement strand
TTTGTTAATTCACACAATATTGTTCTGTGTACTAAGAAGGGGATCATTAAAAAAACGGCATTGGAAGATTTCAGCAGGCCAAGACAATCGGGTGTCAATGCAATTACGATACTGGAAGGTGATGAATTGCTTGAAGCAAAGATGACCGATGGAAATTCAGAAATAATGATGGCGGTAAAAAGCGGAAGAGCAATCCGGTTTTCTGAAACAAAAGCAAGGCCGACCGGACGTGGTGCTATTGGGGTTGCAGGAATTGAAGTAGATGATAATGATGATGAAGTTGTTGGTATGATTTGTGTAAATCCACAGGAAGGTGAATCTAAAACTGTATTGGTTGTAAGTGAAAAAGGTTATGGCAAGCGGACTGCAGTTGATGAGTATCGGTTTACCAACCGCGGCGGAAAAGGAGTGAAGACGATAAATGTTACTGCAAAAACCGGTAAATTAGTAGGGATGCTGGAAGTGGCGTCGAAAGAAGATCTCGTAATTACTTGTAAAAGCGGCGTTACCATACGTATGAAAGTTTCAGATATTAGTGAGCAGGGAAGAGCAACACAGGGTGTAAAATTGATAAGACTGGATGAAGGCGATGAGATTGCTGCTATCACTAAGATCGAGGACCAGGCAATCGTGGAAAATGGTGAGGGGAATAATAATGAAAATGGTGAAGCAGCCCCGGATAATAATGCAACCACAGAGTAATTAATTTCATCTGCAATAGGTTCTGATTTATATAATAACAAAAATGAAAGTCATGCAAAGATTTCTCTTAAGCCTGCTTATTCTTTTAGGAAGCAGCAGTTTGTTTGCCCAATCAATTGAAGATATAGAAGGACAATTTCAAAAAGGAGAGCTGGATAAAGCGAAGGCTTCGGTGGATGCTTTTCTGACGAAAGAAAAGAACGCAGCGAAACCGGATGGCTGGTGGTATAAGGGTGTAATCTATAATGAGATCGCCAAAAGTGATAAATATAAAGCGCTGGCACCGGATGCCCGCATGGAGGCTTTTAATGCCTTTAAGAAATATTATGAAATAGATCCCAAGGCGATCAGGGCAACGCTGGAGCAGCACGTAAGGCTGTTTGATATTTACAATGGGTATTTTGACCTGGGCGTAGCAAGTTTTGGCGCTTCTAAGTTTGATGATGCATTTACCAACTTCAGGAATGCCTTGACAGTAGAGGAATATATTGCAGGCAAAAACCTTGAATATAATGGATTTAAGTTCCCAACCTTCGATACTACTTTAGTTCAAAATATTGCATTGAGTGCTTACAGGGCAAAGAGAGATGATGACGCTGTGGTATATTATAAAAAGATCGCGGACCAGAAGATTGCAGGGAAAGACAATGTGGACATTTATCAGCTGCTCATCGAGTATTATGCGAAGAAGAATGACAAGGCTACCCGTGAGCAATATTTGCAGTTAGCCCGCCAGCTTTATCCTGCGGATGACCGCTGGTATCAGATCGAGCTGGATGAGGTAGATTCAAAAGATAAAAAGGCATTGTTTGCAAAATACGAGGAACTGATGCCGAAATATCCTGACAAATATATCTTGTCATACAACTATGCAGTTGAATTATTCAATTATACATATGCCGGTGATGCAAAACCTGCGGACTATAAAGAATCTCAAAAGAAGATAGAGTCTGTTCTAAAATCAACAATTGCTGCCAATAAGAGTTATCCGGAAGCAAATGTGCTGATGGCTCGTCATTTTTATAATGTTCTTTATGACTTCCAGGATGAGATGCAGGCAGTGAAAGGAACAACAGCAGCTGACCAGAAAAAGAAAGCTGATCTGAAAGCAAAGATGGGTGAAGCAGCTGATCAATTGATCGTATATGCGCAGTCAGCATATGATCTCTATAGTGCAAAAGGTACTTTAAAGGCAGGTGAGAAGGGAAATTTTAAAGTGACCACCGGTTATCTTGCAACTGCTTATGATGTAAAGGGTGACAAGACCAAGGCAGATGAATACCGAAAGAAAGCAGAAACAATTAATTAAAATAGTAAACCACCGAAAGGTGGTTTTTTTTTCGATTATAATGTATTTAAACCTGTGAAGTGAGTAATAAAAATTGTCAACTTGAGAACGGCATTAGAGTTACATTTCCGACACCGATAAAATCCCTGTGTGTGCGTTGTTTATCATATGATGGACTAAACTTCTTCATTTCTTTTTCGGGGAGGTCTTCACAGGTTATTTTTTTCGTCTCTAATGCCAATTTTATCATTTTGTGATTCTTGTCCTGGTTTGCGAGATAATGTGTTTTTTTATCCTCGTCGTATGTAATTAAGCAAAAATCCATTTCTTTAATTTGGGCAGCGTTCAACGCATCTAATATTAACTGTTTGTTGTCGGTGATAATTTTCAAATACTTCATAACGCAAGTAGTTTACCTTCAAGATACGCAAATCAAGCAAACGAGGTAATGTGACGGAGTTCTCACGAGTGCGCAGGCGTTCTTTTTTAAAATAATAAATCCATGCGTTAATTTTTAAAACATGCTTCCAAGAGCCTTTCGAAGATAACGATATGTTATGTTACTTAGGTTAGCCGTGGGAGGGGTTGTTTGCTAAGTTTCTTTTATAGCAAACAATATGAAGGGTTGGCAGATGAGTATTGGGCTGTGTGCCTATTTAACATAA
>CBFGXP010000359.1:0-2674 GCA_965652775.1 uncultured bacterium | reverse complement strand
AAAACCACGACATATAAAAATATAATGATAAATGATTCATCAGTTGTAAACGAATTAAACAAGAACAAACTAATTGAAGAAATAATAACGTTACCCGGCGCTGCTGAAAAAGGAAAAGAATATTGGGCAGGCGCAAGGCATGAAGAATTATCAAAAAATGAAAAGGGTATTATAAAGATGATCGATACGCTTACAAATGCGCCGGAATTCAAAAAGTTGACCAATGCGCTCTACTTTATAGGAACCGGTTATCATAATATAGGTAATTATGAAATAGGGCCCTGGTACAATTGGGTAAGTTCAAATGCATGGGAAGGATTCAGGATACGTTTTGACCTGGGAACTAATAAAAAGTTTAGCAAAAAATTCTGGTGGCACACCTATCTTGCGTATGGTTTTAAAGATCAAAAATTAAAGGGCAAAGCTGAATTATTTTTTCTTCCGGCAAAACATCCCCGCACTTATCTATACGGCTCTTATACAAAAGACCTCGATTTTGGTCAGTACTATTATGGCGAAGTAACCAGTGATAATATTTTTACCCTGGCCATTCGTAAATCCGGTATCCCGGTTAAGTTTATGAAAATTGAGGAAAAACGTTTTGAATTCTTTCATGAAACAAAAGCAGGATTTTCAACATTATTAGAAACAGTACATAAGGATTTTGAACCATTAAAAAACATTCCGCCCAAAGATTCATTTACAGTGGAAAGTGGTGAGCCACTCAATACATTTGAAGTTTCGTTGAGACTACGATTCGCTTATCTTGAAAGATTCCTGGAATCTCATTTCTTTCGTTCGAGCCTGGGCAGCCCTTATCCTATTCCTGAAATACGGATCACTCAAGGTATTCCCGGTGTTGGCAAAAGTGCTTACAGCTATACCAAAGTTTCCGGAAGCATCAGGGATTTTATCAAATTGCCACCTTTTGGCACTATTGAGTTTTTGATTGCCGCAGGAAAAACGTTTGGAGCAGTCCCTTACACTTCTTTGGATATTGCGCCCGGCAATGAGATCTATTATTATAATAAGTATGCATTCAGTCTGATGAATAAATATGAATTTATTCATGATAAGTATGCAGGCATCACATTTGAACATAATGTGGGCAACGGCTTGTTCCGTTTTATCCCTAAACTTAAATTTCGCCAGTTTTATACTATCAAAACGCTTTGGGGCAGCCTGAGTGATGCTAATAAAGCTCTCAACTTTATGCCGGGTTATGATTTTGAAACATTAGATGGCAGGACCTATCTGGAATTAGGAACAGGTATTGATAATATTTTTAAAGTACTACGCCTCGATTTTATTTGGCGGGTATTGCCAACTCCGCTTCCAAAAGAATCCAATCGACGGTTCGGTGTATTTGGAAGCTTCAGGCTTACTTTTTAATTGAATATTGCATGAAATGAAGATGAGTTCTAACCTTGTTAATACCGTATAAACATCAACTTCTTTTCCCTTACCTTTCTCACAATAACTTAACTTTTTCCGGCCACATCTTTGCTTTTAAAGGCCCTGCCATGATAAGCAAAATCTTATTCCACTTTTTACTATCATTTTCTCTGTTTATTTCTTCCTGCGGCAGTTTTGCTACTAAAATATTTGCAAAAAGAACACCGCATGAGGTTTATGCTGACAAAGTAGAGGATACACCAGCAGGAAGGCAATGGCTGGCAGCTTCAACCAATGTCTTAGTGACTCCGCATACGATCAGTTTACCTTACCGGCAGATTGGCGTATTTCCTGCCGGCACACCCCGGGCATTGGCATTAAAATTTACTGTGCGTCGTGGCGAACACATAAATTTTGACCTGGCCAAGAAGAACAATTCAGCATTTACTCTTTATGCTGATATTTATAAGCTGGAAGGCACAGAACCTTCTCATCTCCTTGCAGCCGATACCATGTCAACTGAATTTGGTTTTGATGCTGACGAACCGGGTACATATATTCTTCGTCTCCAGCCGGAATTACTCACCAGTGGTGAATACGATCTTGCTATATCAGTGGGCCCTTCATTATCATTTCCCGTTGCCGGTAACAAAGCAAGAGCCGGAAGTTTTTGGGGCGCCGATCGTGATGCCGGCAAGCGCAGTCATGAAGGCGTTGATATTTTTGCCCCGAAGAAAACACCGGTAGTTGCCGCATCAGATGGTTACATTACTAAAGTAGACAACGGTGGACTTGGTGGGAAAACAGTTTGGATGCGGGTAGCAGGAAAAAATATTTCACTTTATTATGCGCATCTTGATCAGCAATTGGTGGAGCCAGGTGAAAACGTGATGAAAGGGGATACACTTGGTCTTGTTGGCAATACCGGTAATGCAGAACATACTCCTTCGCATTTACATTTTGGAATTTATACGTACGGGGGTGCTGTAGATCCATGGCCTTTCATCAATCATAATGTAAAAGCCGCACCGGCTGTAACTTCCAAAAATCTTAATGGTTATCTCCAGGCTAATAAGATCACCAAAGGAAAAAAGCCGAACGATCTTTCAACCGAAACAAAGATGGTTCCATTAGCAGTAACACATGATGGCTATATTGCAGAGCTACCCGACGGAAAGATCATCGAAACTCCATTTGAATTTGTGAAGATGGTGAAGTGATTTGATTTACTAAATATGAAATAAATAATTTTATTCTCCTACTACATCACTGCTATTAA
>CBFGXP010000358.1:0-2705 GCA_965652775.1 uncultured bacterium | reverse complement strand
CCTATATGCAGCGGAACTTCCATACTTCCCTGGAAACCCCTCACCGGGAATTTTTCATAGGTACGCATTTGACCGAAAGGAGTTCCTTCAATATTTTTGGTGAATACAATTGCTTTTGTTCCAATAGCATTTATATTAAGCGGCGGCCCTTTCAAACGTAACTCAAGAAAAGATCTTTTTTCCGTGCCATCGTTTGAAAGGTTTTTATATATCAATGCCGGCTCATCCACATTGTTCACTACCATGTCCATATCGCCATCGTTATCAAAGTCAGCATAAGCAGCGCCATTAGAGTAAGTTTTAGGATTATTTTTTATCATGGAGTCGGCATCAACAAATTTTGCTTCGCCTTTATTCAAATAGAATTTATTAGCCAGCTTTATCTGCGGAAATTTTTGTATTAGCGCCATATCATTTTCATCAACACGGTTTGTCCTTATCTTTTCCTGCAGCTCAGCATTGCTCACAAAATTTATATAATCCATGTCGTTAAGCCGTTTGGGAATGCCATTACTAATGAACAGATCCTTCCAGCCATCATTATCAAAATCTGTCCATAGCGCTGCCCAGCTCCAGTCCGTTGCATATATTCCACTGTAAAAACCAGTTTCAGTGAACAAGCCATTTCTTCTGTTTAGCTGTAATGTGTTTCTCGCAAATTGAGGATGATAACCATGCCTGATCTTAAAATGAAAAAGGTTATACTCATTTTCACCTAATGATCTTTTTAAAATATATGGATCCTCAGGCATCATATCAATTGAAATAATTTCAGGAAATCCATCATTTGTAATATCGGCTACATCAGTACCCATGCTGAACTGGCTGGTGTGCATGATGCTGGCTTGCAACGTATCTCTGAATGTTCCATCCTTGTGATTAATGTAGAGATAATCATTTTCATGAAAATCATTCCCGATATACAGATCAGGATAACCATCGAGATTTATATCTGCGACAGAAAGGCCCAAACCATAGCCGATAATGGACCTGTTAATTCCTGCTATCGCAGATACGTCAACAAACCTAACCTCGCCCTTTCCATCACCAGACCTGGATTCATTCCTAAAAAGATAATCTGCTGCGAGTGTATCAAATGTATTCAGGTAAGATGACCGTTCATTAAAGGTTCCGTCAAAGCGCAGTGAATGATTCATTAAGAAGAAATCGAGATCCCCATCAAGATCATAATCGAAAAAAGCCGCCTGGGTGCCAAAGCCGCTGAAGTCAAGTCCCAATTTCCCTGCTTCATCTTCATAATATGGTACACCATTCGCATCTTTTCCTTTGCAAATCAAAAATTGATTCTTGCTCTTCAATGTTTCATAATTACCAACACGACATACATAAATATCAAGCAGCCCATCATTATTTATATCAACGACAGAAACGCCAGTGCTCCATCCGCCATCCTGCGGTATCCTTGCCTCCTTTGTTACATCCTTAAACTTTAATGCGCCTTCATTCAGGTAGATCTTGTTATCTCCCTGGTTAGATGAAAAGAAAATATCACTCAGTCCATCATTATTAAAATCTCCGACACCAACCCCTGCACCATTATAGAAATACATGTACTTAAACATATTGAACTGCGCCGTGGAAGTAAGCTTGTTTGCGAAATCAATTCCTGTTTTTGTGCTATGCAGCGCTTCAAACATCGCCGGCGGTCCACTCTTCTTATCATTGCAGGAAGAAAGAGTCATGAAGATAATATTCATAATAATGAATATTATGTACCAAACAGTGACACTACTATTAAGCTTATGTTGCGTCGCACTCTTCATCTTTCTGTATTTCTATTGTGCTATGGCTTGGTTGAAGGTTTGTACATTTTGGGATGATCATTGTTTCTCAAAAACAAAATAAAATTTTGCCCGATCCCATTGATCCATGCGATGTCTCTTACCATTCCCGTCACTGCAAATCCTGTGCGGGCAGCTGGCATTGAAACAAACTGTCTGTTTCCTTTATTTTCCAATACAATACCGTAATTAGCATCCAATCTTCCGAATTGCGGAAGGCATTCGGTAATATTTCCACCAATTACAATATCAAGTTTTCCGTCATTAGTAATGTCTTTGCAAAGAAGTGCATTAGCACTTGATAGCTGCACTTCGACAGGCAATTCCTGTATTGTAAATTTTCCATTACCCTCGTTCCATGCAATTACACTGCTGCTATAATTGAATGTTTTTACAGTTGCCGACCGTATTAATTCAGGATTAAAAAGGGTCTGTATAGTTTTTTTGGCGAACTCATGATGACGCAGGTTTTCCTTTTTCAGTGACGGCAAAGCATCGGTAAATTCTCTTTTAAGAAATACCGGCACGTCCTTTCCATCGATGGTTCTTGAGAAAATTTTGTCTGGCAATGTGTTCATATCAAAATCATTCATCCAAAGTTTTACTGGACGCTGCTCATCAGGTCGCAAATAAAAATTATGTCCATAATTTCCCAATATGAGATCATTATCACCATCCCCATCAAGATCTGCAGCTTTTGCCGATTGCCACCAACCAAACAAATTAGCCATGTTTGAATTGACTTCATTTGCCTTTCCATTGCCAAATGAAAAAATCCTTGGAGTCATCCACTCACCGATTACTACCAGGTCATTTTTTTTATCTCCGGTTAAGTCAGTCCAAATCGCACTTGTTACCATACCAATATTAACAAGTGCAGGATTTAGTTGCTTTGTTACATCC
>CBFGXP010000357.1:0-2744 GCA_965652775.1 uncultured bacterium | reverse complement strand
GCAGCAATATCTCTTGCTGCCTTTCTTCTGTCAGCGGTGAGCACTTCCTGCTTCATTCGTTCTTCACTGATGTATCGAAACGGATCATCAAATAGGCCCAATTTGTATTTTGCTTCCAGTATTCTTCTGCATGCATCATCGATCTGTTTTTGCGTAACCTTTCCTTCCCTCAACGATTTTTTTAGCGTGGTCAAGAATCCTTCGCCCACCATATCCATATCCAGCCCAGCTCTTAGTGACATTGCAGAAACAGTTTGCAGATCACCAACGCCATGATTGATCATTTCATTGACGGATGTATAATCGGAAACAACAAATCCTTTAAAACCCCATTGAGTACGCAGCAGATCAGTAAGCAACCATTTATTCCCGGTTGCCGGTATTCCATCAATCTCATTAAATGAACTCATCACACTGCCGGCACCAGCGTCTATTGCCGCTTTATAGGGCGGTAAATATTCATTATACATTCTTACACGGCTCATGTCAGTGGTATTATAATCACGACCAGCCTCTGAAGCGCCATACAATGCAAAATGTTTTACACAAGCCATCATCGTATTGTTCTTACTCAGGTCATTCCCCTGGTAACCTTTTACCATTGCTTTGGCAATTTGTGAACCCAGGTAGGCATCTTCCCCAGCACCTTCGGCAATCCTTCCCCAGCGTGGATCACGGGCAATGTCAACCATCGGGGAAAATGTCCAGCATAATCCATCGGCTGTTGCCTCGATAGCGGCTTCTCTTGCACTGTGCTCTATCAGTTTCATATCCCAGCTTGCTGATAAACCAAGCGGTATCGGCACAGTCGTTTTATAGCCATGAATAACATCAGAGCCAAAGATCAACGGGATCTTCAATCTTGAATTATCCATACAAAGTTGTTGCGCCTGTTTAATTTTCTCTACACCAATTACTCCAAACAGGCCGCCAACTTTTCCTTCCTTGATCTTTTTCTCAACATCAGTACTTACAACGGATCCGGTTGGTATACCCGAACCCGGAGTGATCAGGTTCAATTGGCCGATCTTTTCATCTAATGTCATTTTCTTCATCAACCCGTCAACATAGGTTTTCATCTTTGCATCCTGTGCATCGGCATTTATGACAAATGCTATCGTTATTGCAAACAACCATTTTTTCATTTGTTTTATTTTTATGTGATCAACAATAGTAATTCTATTCATCGTCCCTTGCGTCGCACTCTTGAACTTTCACGTCTCTATTCAGCAACGTTCTGCAACTGCTTATTTTTAGTTTGCTTCGGCTTGCAAGCAAAAGACAAAGAGTTTTTATATTTATTCTCGCAAGCCTCGCAATGACGAATACCCGACGAGAACGGAATTAAATCCAACTGTGGTATTCGTCATTGCGAGGCCGTCAATTGAATTCGTTAACATCAATAGTTCAAAAAGGCCGAAGCAATCTAAGAAGATTAGCTTACTTAAACCTGATCTCACTTCTCCTGATAGTGTACTCGATCCGGCTGTTACGATTTTTATCAATGATCTCCATCCTGATGACTGGGTCCGATTCCCATTCGATCGTCAATAAGCCAAAATGATTGTCCATCACAGGGCCCTCGATCCTGTTCTTATTCAACGTGGCAAAATCCCATGTTGAGGTGATGCCGCTTGATGTCACATCATAAATTGGATACAGACCCTGCTCTTCCAGTTTTGATATTTCTGCATAGTGCACATCTCCTGTAAGAAAGATAACATCATTTGCTTTTGTTTTCTTTATAAGCTCCAGCATTCTTTTTTGCTCGTGGGGGAAATTGGCCCATGCTTCATATCCATTATATTCAATGCCGAACTGTGAGCCGCTGCATATCAATCGAAGATCAGCGGGCCTGGCCAACTCTGCTTCCAGCCATTGCCATTGTTCAGCACCCAACAAGGTACTATCCGGAGATATATGCGGAATATAATCAGGTTTATAAAAATAACTTTCACGGGGAAGTTTTGCTGCGGTATCATAAAGCAGCAGGTTGTTTCTGAACGTTCGAACATCCAGCAATATTACCTGTATTGTTTTGTCGCCGGACGTTAAATATTCAGCATGATATATGCCGTCATGTTTTCTTCGTTCACTTGAACCGGGTTCTTTAAAAAAAGTCAGAAAAATATCCTTTGCTTCTTTTTTATATGGATACCATTTACCCGCATCGTTGCGGCCAAAGTCATGATCATCCCATGTTGCAAGTATTTTCGTAGTGCTATCGAGTTTTTTGAATTCTTCTTTTGCGCCCCACCTGTTATATTTTGCAGTCAGTGTATCCATATTATCAGTATCACCATAAATATTATCGCCAAGGAAAATAAATGCATCGGGTTTTTGTTCTGCAGCAAGTGCAAGCACCGGTTGTGGTTCGTCCTGGTAGCCACAGCTACCAAATGCAATTTTAGTAACTGCCGGTTTTTGGTTGCAGGAAGTAATAAATGCTGTAAGTATTACAAGAAACAAAAAATTAGCTTTGTTGGCGTTCATTTTATTAAGTAAGGTTTTATTGTTTCCTGCCAGATGGCATATCCCTTTGAATTCATGTGCAAGCTATCATCGAGAAAAAGTTCAGCAATTGGTTCGCCGCTTGCAGTCAGCATTTTCTGATGAACATCTACAAATATATTTTTACTGGTAACACTACTTTGAACATCGCTGCCACCAAGAAACAAAGCAATTGCCTGGTTGGCTTCCCGCATTTTTTGAAATAAATGTCTTCTGCTGGGACTTGGTTTCAT
>CBFGXP010000356.1:0-2760 GCA_965652775.1 uncultured bacterium | reverse complement strand
GGCTGTTTATGACCGAACGAGAGTATAACGAGTGTGTCACTACCTACGCAGACAATGTGTATCGCTTTATCCTGAAAAATCTGAGGAATGAAGACGATGCCCGCGATGTTGTTCAGACTGCTTTTGAAAAAATGTGGCGGCACCGCGACGAAGTTGACGCCTCGAAAAGTAAATCATACCTGTTTACTGTGGCTTACAGGCAAATGATAGATCATATAAGAAAAGTGAAAAGAATACAATTAAAAGAAGAATTCAACGAAAACGCAAAGGTTCAAAACAAACCTGCCAACAATTTGAAGAAGATCCTTGATGAAGCATTGGCCCGGTTAAGTGAAACACAAAGAACCTTAGTTCTTTTAAAAGATTACGAAGGATATAGCTATGAAGAAATAGGACAGATAACTAACCTGAGTGAAAGCCAGGTAAAAGTTTACCTGCACCGTGCAAGGGTTCAATTAAAAGAATATTTAGTGAAAGTGGAAAATGTGATTTAAAGAAAAACAACTATGATCATCAATCGCCATAATTACGAAGAGTTTTTTATCCTTTACTGGGATGATGAACTTACTACAGCTCAAAAGCAGGCGGTTGAAAATTTTGTAACGGCAAATCCGGAGCTGCAGGAAGAATTTAAACTCCTGGGCGAAACACGTTTTATCCCCGATAATAATGTTCAGTTTGAAGAAAAAGAGTTTTTACTGAATAACTCATTCATAAATATTACCAATTATGAAGAACAACTTCTTAACTATGTTGATGATGAGTTAAGCAATAATGAAAGAAAAGAAGTTGAGAAACTGGCAGCAAAGCAACCAGCGATTCAAAAAGAACTGTTGCTGTTACAAAAAACAAAATTACAACCTGAAGCAGAAGTTATTTTCCCGGATAAATCATCTTTATACAGAAGAGAAGAAAATGCCGATAGCTATCGGCACCGTGTGATCAGCATGGTATGGTTCAGAGTAGCTGTTGCGGCTGCTCTTATCCTTATTGCCGGCTTTGTTACGCTGAGGTTAATTAATACTGGTAACGGTGGAGTTAAGAATGAGGTTGTAAAAAATGTAGAAGTCAAAAACCAACAGCCAAATCAATCAACCAGTCCGCAGATAACTATTCCTGAAGTGCAAGCTCAAAAAGAGGAGCAAGCCAGCACCGTTAAGACTGTTGAAAAATCTGCTGAAGAACCAACAGGTAAACAGAAAACCAAAAAACCTGGAGGTGAAAATAATATTGTTAACTCTTTAGCGTCTAATAAACCTGAGAATAAAAATAATTTACCAAAAGAAAAAAAGAGTAGCAACCCGCTATTGAATGAGGAAAGCAATGAGAACGAAACCTACATTGCAAACATTTCAAAAGAAAATTATAAGGCAGAAAAATCTCAGTCAGAGAAAACAAATAATCTTTTAGATAATTCTTCTGTAACAAAATCTACTACTCCTACGTTTGCTAATATATCAGCTGAAGATATTCTTTTTGAAAAAGAGAAAGATAAAGGCGGACTCAAAGAATTCTTAAGAAAAACTACCCGGGTATTTGAGCGCCGCACTAAAATTCAAACCACAACCGAAGACAACAAACTGCTGCTTGGAGCTTTTGCAGTATCATTAAAATAAATTTTTAACAGGAAAAACATTTTGCATGAAAAGTATTTTACTCGTATGCGTAGCAGCTTGTCTATTTAACTCAGGCATGGCCCAACAGGATACGACAGGAAAAAAGCAAACCGATGATACCATTCGGATCGGGGGAATGATCATCATAAAAAAAGCTGATCCCAATGACCGGGAAGTTATCATCGACAATCGTACGGTTCGAATACCCAGCCGTAGGAAAAAACCTGAAAACCTGACTACCAATTGGTGGATATTTGACATCGGTTATTCAGGCTTTGAGGATAAAACAGATTATACTTCGTCCGAAGCACAGGCTTTTGCACCTGGTAGTACCGAAGATTGGTTTGATCTCAGGGGTGGCAAATCAAGAAGTGTGAATATCTGGGTTTTAATGCAACGGCTGAACATGATCAAGCATGTTGTGAATCTTAAATATGGGATCGGTTTGGAACTGAATAATTATTTCTTTGATGATGAGAGTATTCGTTTTCAAAAAAATCCCACGCTGGTTACTATGGATCCCACACTTAAGGGTGCTAAAAAGAATAAACTGGCGGCCGATTACCTCACGGTACCTTTGATGGTGAATTTTAATTTCACGCCTGAGAGAAGAAACGGCTTCGGTTTCAGCGCTGGTGTGAGCGCCGGCTATATGTACAGTGCAAGACAAAAAGTAAAAATTAGTGATGACAAGTTTAAAGTTCATAACGATTTTGACCTGGAAAGATGGAAGATTTCTTATATCGGGGAAGTGAACCTCGGGCTTGTAAAACTTTACGGAAGCTATGCTTTCGAAAGCATGTGGGAAAAAGGTCTTGATCAAACGCCTTATAACGTGGGTTTAAGATTTAGCAATTGGTAAGAGCTCTTTAATTTCTCATGATATAACCATTCGCCTGTTGCGGATGGTTTTTTTTATTCACAGGAAAAACAATAAGTAAGTTCTCCGGTTTACTCACATTCATTTAACATATTTCACCTAACAATTTTCCATGGTAAATTCCAGTTGGATGCTATAAGGAAATTCATTTGTTTTGTAAACGTAGCGTTAAAAGATACCCACCCTCCGTAATAAAAGGTTACGGCACGTCGTTTGAAAACTACTCACCCGGACAATTGGAGGATAATGGAAATGAAAACTTAT
>CBFGXP010000355.1:0-2786 GCA_965652775.1 uncultured bacterium | reverse complement strand
GAGGAAATGAAGATCCAGCTTAAAAGACTGAAAAAAATAATTTGCTTTTTCATTTTACAGACGTTAAGGATGAAAGTGGAACTAAATATAATTGCAAAAAATGAAATGAAGCGGGGCGGATCAATTTAATTGCGGATCGATGGGGAAATTGATCATCATTTCATAGTCGCCGCCAAGCTGTTTGAGTGCATCTTTCCAGATCTCTTCATGTTTTTTATGAAAGACAAGTTTTTTTATTGCCTTTACAGTAAGCCATGATTTTTCGGTGAGTTCATCACCAAGCTGCCCCACGCCCCAGCCGGAATAGCCAATAAAAAACCTGATCTTATTTTGATCGATCTCATTTTTCTTTATCATTTGCATTACCATATCAAAATCACCGCCCCAATAAACCCCTTTGGTCACTTCAACAGAACCGGGAATCTCGTCGGGATATTGATGTAAAAAATGCAAAGTATCTGTTTGTACGGGCCCACCGTAATATACGGGTAACTTAAATCCTGCCAGTTCGGGAATGATCTCGTCAATTGTGTTTTCATATTTCCGGTTTAATACAAATCCAAAGCTTCCTTGCTCCCTGTGCTCACATAAAAAGACCACTGTTCGCATAAAGTTGGGATCTTTCAGAAATGGATCAGATATTAACAATATTCCCGCTGCCGGTTCAATCATATACCTAATTTAAGATGAAATTTTATTTTTTTGAAAGTTATCTTACCATCGGGTATAAACCTCTGTTAAAATAACACCAGTGGAAAAAACCGGGCTAGCAAAACAAAATTTGAGGTACTATCTTTGCCCGACTGCTTAAAAAACTGCCATTTTCTTCAAAACGTGAAAAAGATTTTTCCAATAATTATATCGTTAGTACTTCTTTCACTTATCAGCATTATCCTTATCCAGGTTTCATGGATCAAAAGCATGATAGCAGTGGAAGAAAAGCAGTTCACTGAAAAGGTTAACCTGGCAACGGGAGTGGTTTGCACTGAATTATCAGAATATAAAGGAAATATGCTTTCCCAGGGCAATTTAAAATATCCGTGGAGACAAGACCAGTTTACATTGGATATGCTTCGCCCTACAACGGTTGCCAGTCGTTTTACTGCTGCACAGTTAAATGATAAGATCAGGAAAGCATTTGTGTTAAATGGTTTGGCTAAGATCCGGTTTGAATTTGCAATAGCTTCGACCAATCCTTTTGGGGAAGTAACTTATTTAGAAAGACAATCAGCCAATTTTGGAAAATTTTATGAGGACAGTGCTAAGAACTATCCTGTGATTTGTCCGATTGAATCTATGAGCGGCAGCGGTGGAGAAAATCTTTCACCGAGGGAAATTTTATGGGTAATTGTTCCAAATAGCAGCGGAGTTGTTTTAAAAGAACTCCGTTGGAGAATTTTCATAGCTGGTTTATTTACACTGATCATATTCGCCGCATTTTATCTCACTGTAAATACAATGTTGCGCCAGAAAAAATTGAGTGAGATAAAAAATGATTTTATCAATAACATGACGCACGAATTTAAAACGCCGCTTGCCACGATCTCGCTGGCAGTAGATGCGATGAAAAATGAAAAAGTGCTTAGTGATAAAGAAAAAATGAATTATTTCAGCAGCATAATAAAAGAAGAGAACCAACGAATGAACCGCCACGTGGAAACAATTTTAAAAGCTGCGTTGCTGGACAGGCAGGACGTGAACCTTATGCTAAAGCCTACACATGTGCATGACGTGATAAAAGACATTGCAGATAACTTTACGTTACAGCTGAATGATAAAAGTGGTAAGGTAGAAATGGATCTGGATGCTAAAAATGATCTTATAGATGCCGATGAAGTTCATTTTCCTAACCTGATAAATAATCTGGTAGATAACTCGGTCAAATATGCTAAAGAAAATGTGCCGCCAGAAATAAAAATAAGTACCGTGGCTAATGGAAAGAATATGACAATACGATTGGAAGACAACGGCATCGGTATGTCTAAGGAAACAGTAAAACGGATCTTTGAAAAATTTTACAGGGCACATACGGGCAATGTTCATAATGTAAAAGGATTTGGCCTCGGACTTAGTTATGTAAAAACAATGGTGGATGCTCATGGCGGCCAGATCAAAGTTGACAGCACGCCGGGTAAAGGAAGCATATTTACATTAGAGTTGCCATTGAGAAAAAATTAATGATCTCTCCATAATAAACTTCCATCTCCATAGCTTAAGAACCGAAAATTCTTTTCCAGCGCAAAGTCATAGACTTTCTTCCAATCTTTACCGATAAATGCTGCTACGAGAAGTAATAATGTTGATTGGGGCTGATGAAAATTTGTAACGAGGCCATTTACAATTTTAAACTGATATCCCGGCGCAATTATGATTTGGGTTTTGGCAGTTAAGCTATCTGATTTTTTTTCATCCATCCACTTAACAAGATTTTCTAAAGCTTCCTGAGCTGGAATTTCTTTTTCGTTATGATCATAAACTTCCCACTGAGTAATTTCCATGGACTGTCCACTGCGGACTGATGACTGTTTTGAACCCAGCCAATACAAGCTTTCCAATGTTCTTAACGTAGTAGTACCGACAGCAATAATGTTTTTATCCGGATGATCAATTAAATTTTGAATAAAGGCTTTAGTGACTGTGAAATGCTCTGCATGCATTTCATGATCCCGCATTAATTCACTTTTCACGGGTTTAAAAGTCCCCGCACCAACATGAAGTGTTACAAAATCCTTATCAATTTTTTTTTCTTTTAATTTTTCAAAAACATTCTCAGTAAAATGCAAACC
>CBFGXP010000354.1:0-2788 GCA_965652775.1 uncultured bacterium | reverse complement strand
CATGCCAGGCGATTGCCAAATAAGGAGTTGCTACATCTTTTTGCATCATTACTCTTCTTTCTCCCGTTTGTGGCGGCTCAACAATATTTACTTTCGGTGGTTCGGGTTGGGAAGGAATAGGTTCAATATATTTTTCAGCCAGTTTTTTTACTTCATCAAATTTTATATTACCGGAAATAACTGTTACGCAGTTATTGGGAGCGTAATAAGTCTTAAAATACCTTTCCAGGTCGGCCTGCTTCCAATTTTTCATATCATCTTCATAACCGATAACCGGCCAATGATACGGATGCTCAAGGAAAGCGACACCTTGTGCGGCCTCAAAAAGCATTCTCCATGGCGAATTTTCCAGCCCCGTACTTCTTTCACTCAATACAACACCTCTTTCACTCTCCACCATCTTAGGATCGATACTTAAACTCGAGATGCGGTCTCCTTCCAGATCAAAAATTATTTCAGTGGCTGAAGAGGGAAACCAATTAGTGTATACGGTGACATTTTCAGTTGTATAAGCATTGTTGGCGCCACCGTTAAACTCCATAGTCTGATCAAATAACTTCGGCCCATATTTTTTTGCACCATTAAACATCATGTGTTCAAAAAAATGAGAGAGGCCGGTAATTCCCTGGTATTCGTTACGGCTACCGACTTTATAAAACAAATACATATTTGCATTTGGTATGGAATTGTCTTCAATCACGAGGAACTTCATACCATTTTTCAACGTGAAAGTTTTTACATCACCGGCTTTCATTTGTCCCTGTGCGGACGCGGTAAAGAGCACAAAAGCCATTACAATAATTCTTCTCATAAAATAAATTTTAATCAACATTAAAACTAAGGAATCATCAGTTGATAAAACCCACCATTCATAAAAAAACCCCGTCCATGACGGAGTTTTAACTAATATCTCTGAATAATATTTTACTTTATTTCGTAATCCTTTTTAAATGACATGAACGTAAACCTGTACAGTGAATTAGCAGGATCTAGTTGTGTTGCTTTCAGGTAATGATTGTATGCTTCAGCCACATAATGATTTTCTTCTAACACAAAACCCAGCCGGAAGTTTTTTTCTGCTTCACTCTCCTGTGCGTCATATTTTTTAATAGAATTATAAAAATTATTATACTCGTCTTTTGTCATATAATGAAGAAACTTTTTATCCTCATTATCGGGCTCACCCTTGATCATGGCTGTCCAATGATAACTTTTACCCGCTTCGATCGTTTTTAATAACTCGGAAATATCAATATGCTTTTTCTTTACTGTTTTGGAAAATAAAACATTGCTGCCTGACGCATCATATAATTTAAATTCGAACTCTTCTGCATCGGTGTAAGATTTCCAGGAAAGAGGAATCGTGCCGGAAATATAATTTATCGTGTCAAGTCGTGGATCGATCCATACGTTATTTATGCCGCCACGACTAACTGCTCCTACATTTGACATAAAGTATTTCCTGTTTTTTTCAGGAGTACCCTTTGATTTTGTCATTTCGGTCCATACATATTTCATGTAGTTAGAGCTCACAGATCCCTTGGATATTTTGCATGAATCTTTTAATGACGCAGTAGTATAACTGCCCGCCTTATTAAGCGAAAACGCTTTGGTTTCATTGCAAATCAGTGTGGCAAATGAACCGGCGCCAACTTTTATCGTTTCATTTCCGTCGAGTATGGTGCCAATTTTCGCCTTTGTTTCAACCTTGTTGTCGATTACAGACACAGTCCCTTTTACGCTGTAGACAACAAACATATTGTCTTGCGCAGAAGCGCCAAGTGCAAACAATAATGTTGAAAGTAAAACAGTTTTTTTCATGATCAGTTTTAATTTAGTGGTGTTCGGGTGAAGTAGTTTCATGTTTATGGTGTTCATTGTTATGTTGTTCTTTTTTATGATTTGTTACGTGTTCGGCACCATGATGATGACCGAAGATGGTTTGATAGTTGAATTTTTTATGCAGCCAGGTCACAAACGCTTCGTAGAAATAGATAACATCAACTGCGAGTGCGATCACGTATAACGTGTACTTCATATCCAATTTGATTCTAAACCGGTCGTAAATGAACATGCCAAGATACGCAAAAAACAAAACGGAAAATACCTGGGCGATTTTGGCGACCAGGTGAAACCAGATATGATTTTCCAAATAATACCGGATAAAAAGGGACATGTGGATCCAGCCAATAACAATAGCAACGATCCATGCAACCAACTTGGTCATCTTTTTTATGTATTTGCCTTCCAACGCCATCGTTATAATATTTGCCTGCACCACGATCCCATTCATGTCCGGTATTGCCTTACCTACAAAATTGTTGTTCATTGGAGTAAACTTTTTGTCTTCAACATCATTCGGATCACGACTAATATACCCTAGCAAAACGATCTTATCTTTTAAAATGTAACCTTCAACGTTGTCTGTAAGCAGGTCCTGGGCTTCAAGAGTCTGATATTGATCTATACGTTTGGAGTAATTTATTATATCCTGTTCTTTATTTCTTTTAACCACAGCTTTATAGGCAAGGGAATCATATTCTTTTACGATCGCCGTTGTGATGTGGGGGTATTTATCATGGTTAACAATTTCAAATGGCGAATATTCGCGGATTGTCCCAACTTCTTCGCCAATAAGATTGGCAAAACCACGTTTCGGAATCGCATCATCAAAAGCATTGGGAACAATTTTAAAACTGTCTTTTTCCCAATATCCGACACTTACTGCCACAAGGTTTTTAGTTTTAAGTAAAGCTTCACGAAGAATTGAATCTTTTTCGGGTTCATC
>CBFGXP010000353.1:0-2821 GCA_965652775.1 uncultured bacterium | reverse complement strand
AGAAACCTAAAATTTTGTTGTGCGAAGATGATCAGAACCTCGGAACTGTTCTTAAGAATTATCTTGAATTGAATGATTATGATGTAACGCTTGAAAGAGATGGCCGCCTGGGTCTTGCTGCTTTTCAGCGTGAAAGATTTGATATCTGCCTGCTCGATGTTATGATGCCAAATATGGATGGCTTCACATTAGCAGAAGAAATTAGAGATGTAGATCCGGATATTCCCCTGTTCTTTTTAAGTGCTAAAACGATGAAGGAAGATGTGATACAAGGCTACAAGCTCGGCGCCGATGACTATATCACAAAACCATTTGACAGTGAAGTGCTGTTGTTGAAGATAAAAGCGATATTGAAGCGCAATGAAGAACTCAACAAAGAAGCAGAGAATAAAGAATTTGATCTGTCTACTTATCACTTCAATCCAAAACTTCGACAGCTTACACACAGTGGTATTACACAAACATTATCGCCAAAAGAAAATGAATTGCTGAAAATGCTCGCTGAACATCTCAATGACCTTTTACCAAGAGAACAGGCATTGAAAAAGATCTGGGGCAGCGATACTTATTTTAATGGTCGTAGTATGGATGTATATATCGCCAAGCTGAGAAAATATTTGAAAGATGATCCAAGGATCGAGATCGTAAATATTCATGGCAATGGATTCAGGTTGGTAGTACAATAGAACCACGATTAAAATGATTAAAAGGGATTGGGAGGAAATTCTGATCCCTTTTTTATTATTAGTAAGCAAAAATAAGGGCGGCACTTCCCCCCATTATTGCAAATCTGCTGTATACATTTATCTTTTGTTATTGTCTGATCAATTTCAAAACTTGTCGCTTTGTGCCCTGCGTCACTTCGACAAGATATATACCAGCTTGAAAGTTGTTGCCCATCTGAAAAGTTGTGTTAGGTACCATCCCATTTCTTGTCTCCACAATCCTTCCGGATGCATCCAATACCCTGAGTTGAAACAATTCCTTTGAGTGGCTCTGAATTTTTAATGTAAAATAATTCCTGCTTGGGTTTGGCAATGCGATCATTGTTAATTTATCTAATTTGTTTTCTTCTTCCTTCATATTATTTGCTATGATTCCCTGACCAGTAGCACGAGCCGATGTCATTGCCGGTAAAACGAAATCGTTAGCTTCCGTTAATGGTGCCAATGATGATCCTTCCGCTTGCAATGCAAGTTGTAGCCTGTTCCCGACATCCGACACAAGGAAATTTACAGCAGGTGTAGCCAGCATTTTTGTTGCTTCAGGTGATACGATTTCCTCCAGTTCAGATTCATTCCAAAAATGTTTCATGAAAACGCGATCACCATAGAGCGGTACACCGTTAATGAATACGAGATCCACATTGGAGGCAGTTGCATCGATCACTGCGCGGTAAGGATTGTTGTGGTTGCCATTGATGACGACAAGATCAGCACGGAGTCCAACTTTGATAGCACCTACTTCATCATCGATACCAGCAATATGAGCTGGAACTGATGTTGCCATATCCACAAGTTGCCTATCTGTTAAGCGACCTCCAAGCCGTTCACTATTCCATAGATCAGCGACCTTAAGCTCATTCAACATATTACTACTACCTGTGACTGCCCAATCCGGAGCAAGTGCGATCTCAACACCTGCATCGAGTGCGGCAGCGATATCGGCAGTTGCTCCATACAGTTCAATGTTACTTCGTGGAGACCAAACCAGTGACGTGCCATGCTGCGACATCGCGCCGAAATCAACTGGTCTAAGTGGAATACCATGAATAACAACACCCTTAGCGTTGAGCAACGATTGCGATTGCATGAAAGTAAATTCTTCCAATGAGAAGGCGTCGGTTCCTTCTGCCAGGTGAATGAGCAGCGCCTCGTAAAATGGATTATTGATGAAGTAATTTGTCGCCACGAAAACAAATTCCGCTCTTGCAGCGGGAGCACTGGCCGGCGGTAGGTCCAGCACATTGTAGATGTGTTCGAGGTTGAGCTGTGTTGTTCCATAAAACCCGCTATTGTAATCGAGATTACGTACCAGTCCGTGAATACATGACTGTTGCTGTGTGGTCATTATTGAAGTCGTTCCTCCCGCGAGTGCACGCAGCTCACCCCACTTGTTCATATCGCAGAAGTGAGTGGACCCGACGCTACTAATTGGTCCATTTACCAAACGAAGGAACTCTGGATCCTGCCTCCATTCATGACGGTTTGAGTAAAACCGGCTGGGCTTCCATCGTGGTACCACATTTGACCGAAGGTGATTGTGTGTATCAACAAAACCTGGAAGGATGATGCCATGTGTGTTTACAGAAACAGCATTTGGAAGATCAGGAGAATTTTCGGAAACTGAAACGATCCGGCCATCAACGATCCCAACATATCCGTGTTGTATAACTCCTTCTGGCACGATGATCGTACCTCGCAAAATGATCGGCGTCGCATTTGTTTGTAACGAAGTCTGCGTGAATCCTGAAATGTAATTTGATGAGAACATTACAAACAGGAATAAATATTTTCTCATAAAAAGTTTTTTGAAAGTAAATACATAGGCTTAAGGCAAGACTTAGTCTTTCACATTCATCTTGCGATTACAAACTTTCTTGTTATGTTCAAGTCGCCCTTATTAATTCTTACAATATATATTCCGGGTCTGATATCGTTTACCTGGATCATAACTTGATTTTGACCTTTAATAGTATTAACTGGATGCTGTTTTACCAATTGACCGATGCTGTTTACTATTTGTATTTTAACCATCCCTTCTGTAGCACTATTGAAATTCAGGTATACAAATTCTGATGCGGGATTGGGATAGAGCAACT
>CBFGXP010000352.1:0-2822 GCA_965652775.1 uncultured bacterium | reverse complement strand
GGTGAAGAAAATGCCGGGCTAATGGATATTGGCGATGGACTTGGCGTCGTTTTTAAAATCGAATCACATAATCATCCTTCTGCAATTGAACCTTTCCAGGGTGCAGCGACAGGTGTGGGCGGTATTCATCGTGATATTTTTACAATGGGTGCGAGACCGATCGCTGCATTAAACTCATTACGTTTTGGAAATTTAGAAGAAGATAAAACGCAACATTTACTTTCCGGCGTGGTACATGGTATAGGTCATTATGGAAATTGTTTTGGCGTTCCCACTGTTGGAGGGGAGATTTATTTTGATCAATGCTATCATACTAACCCGCTGGTCAATGCAATGAGTGTGGGTATTGTAAAAGCCGGTGAAACGGTTTCTGCTACGGCCAAAGGAAAAGGTAATCCTGTGATGTTTGTAGGAAGTGCAACGGGTAAAGATGGAATTGGCGGGGCCTCATTTGCATCTGCAGATATTACAGCAGAAAGTGCACAAGACTTGCCGGCCGTGCAGGTGGGTGATCCTTTCCAGGAAAAAAAATTATTAGAAGCTTGTCTTGAGGTCATTCAAACAGGTGCAATAGTAGGTATGCAGGATATGGGAGCGGCAGGAATAATTTGTTCTACTTCTGAAATGAGTGCAAAGGGTGAAGTGGGAATGAAGATTTATCTGGATAAAGTTCCGACGCGGCAGCAGAACATGAAAGCATGGGAACTATTGTTGAGCGAAAGCCAGGAAAGAATGTTGCTTGTTGCAGAAAAAGGAAGAGAAGATGAAGTAATAAAGATCTTTGAGAAATGGGATCTGCCTTGTTCAGTAATTGGTGAGGTAACAGATGATGGAATGCTCAATTTTTATATGAACAATGAATTGGAGGCATCAATTCCTGCATACGAGCTTGTATTAGGTGGTGGCGCCCCGCAGTATGAAAGAGAGTTTCGTGAACCAAAATATTTGGATGAAATAAAAAACTTTGACCCTGGTTCAGTTCCGGTTCCGGCAGATCTGAAAGCTGTTGCAGAAAAACTTATTGCTCTTCCATCTATTGCCTCCAAGCGTTGGATATATAATCAGTATGACAGCATGGTTTGTACAAACAATGCGTCAACCAATGCGCCAACCGATGCACCGGTTGTTCTGGTCAAAGGAACTACAAAAGGCCTGGCCATCACGACTGATTGTAACAGCCGTTACGTATTTGCTGATCCTTATAAAGGTGCAATGATAGCAGTTAGCGAAGCCGCAAGAAATATTGTTTGCAGCGGGGGTCAACCTTTAGGTGTAACCAACTGTTTGAATTTTGGAAATCCTTACGACCCCGAAGTATATTATCAATTTGTGCAAGCGATCAAAGGAATGGGTGATGCCTGCAGAAAATTTGGTACTCCGGTTACCGGAGGTAACGTAAGTTTTTACAATCAAAATCCTGATGGCCCTGTTTTTCCAACACCAACGATCGGCATGGTTGGTTTGCTGGAAAACATAAATGAAAAAATGACGTTGGATTTTAAAGCCGAAGGCGATGTTATTTATTTATTAGGCAGATCAACCAACGACATAAGTTCGTCCCAATACCTGGCTAAACTGTGTGGTATAGAATTTTCGCCTGCACCTTATTTTGAATTGGACGAAGAATTTTCGCTTCAGCAAAAAATTGCTGAGCTTATCAGGAAAAAATTAATTCAATCAGCACATGATGTGAGTGAAGGTGGTTTATTCATCACATTATGTGAAAGTGGTTTCAGCCGTGAACTTGGTTTTACTGTAGAAACAAAAGATAATTTGCGTGAGGACGCTTACTTATTTGGAGAAGGGCAAAGCAGGGTGGTAGTAAGTGTCAAGGCCGGGCTGATCGAAAAGTTTGAAAACACTTTAGGCAATTTTCCCCATGAAAGAATCGGTCTCGTTACAAGCGGTGAAATGATGGTAAATGGTGACTTCTGGGGAACGATTGACTGGTGGCAGGAGGAGTATGACTCCGCTATTGAAGATCATTTATCAAAGGAGGAAGCGGGTTCTGCTTTAAGTTCTATTTAAACAGGAATTTGTAATTAAGGATATTTCTTTAAACTTCTTCCCCGACCTCCTAATGACAAATTCCTAATTCCCTGTTTCATGGATCGAAATTCAGTCATACTAGTTACGGGAGCTGCCGGGTTCATCGGGAGTTGCATGGTCGGTTATCTTAACCGCAAAGGGTACCATAACATTATTATTGTTGATGAGTTTGCGAATGAAAATAAAAAACATAATTACGAGGACAAAAAGATAATCGCAAGGGTTGATAGAAATGAATTATTTGACTGGCTAAGCAATCACCCGATGCATATTGATTTTATATTTCACCTGGGCGCCCGAACGGACACTACCGAGTTTGATTATTCGCTCCTTGAAAAACTGAATGTTGATTATTCAAAAAAAATATGGAATCATTGTGTTGAAAAAAACATCCCGCTTATTTATGCATCTTCTGCCGCAACTTATGGCGGTGGGGAATTAGCATATAAAGACGATCATGAATTGCCTTATAAACTGGATCCCTTAAATCCTTACGGCAGATCAAAGAATGAATTTGATAAATGGGCAATAGAAAGAAGTCAGGAGTCGGTAGTCGGCAGTCAGAAGTCAGCACCTCCGTTTTGGGCTGGTCTGAAATTCTTTAACGTCTATGGTCCTAATGAATATCATAAAGGCAGAATGGCAAGTGTGATGTTTCATTCTTTTAACCAAATCCAATCTACGGGGAAAGTAAAACTGTTTAAGTCGCACAATCCGCAATATAAGGATGGCGAACAGCTCCGTGATTTTGTTTATGTAAAAGATGTCGTAGA
>CBFGXP010000351.1:0-2831 GCA_965652775.1 uncultured bacterium | reverse complement strand
GGAACAATTAAGATCACTCCGTATGACCGGGAGTGTCTCGGTAGTAACAGTTACGATGTGCATTTAGGAAAATGGCTGGCCACTTATAATGAGCATATACTGGATTCTAAAAAACATAACAAGATCGATTACTTTGAAATTCCGGAAGAAGGCTTTGTCCTTTACCCGCATATTTTTTACCTGGGCGTAACAGACGAATACACAGAAACACATGCTCATGTTCCTTTTTTGGAAGGCAAATCGTCAACGGGTCGTTTGGGGATCGACATTCATGCAACAGCGGGAAAAGGCGATGTTGGTTTTTGCGGTCATTGGACCCTGGAAATTTCCGTAAAACAACCCGTGAAAGTTTATAAAGGAATGCCGATCGGCCAGCTTATTTATTTTTTGGTAGAAGGCGAAACGGAAATAAAATACAATCAAAAGAAAAATGCCAAGTACAGCGGGCAGCCCGATAAGCCAATTGAAAGTATGATGTGGAAAAACAAATTCTAACCAATGAAAAAAACAATCCTTGCTTTTACATTACTGTTATTTATAGGTGCTTCGGGTATATATGCACAAACGATGAAAACGATTACCCGTGACAGCTTTTCATTAAAGTATCCCGAAAAATGGAAGATCGATACAGAAGATCCCGATTATGATCCCGATGCATTATTCAGTATCGATGCTCCCGATGAACAAAACATGATCATGTTCTTTGTTTTTAATACGGTGATTGATGCAGAGGAGATGCTGACCGAGCAGGTTAAAAGCCTTTCGGAGTCTTTGATAAAAAATCCTGAGATTACTAATTTTTCTGAATGGGGCAGATACAAAGGCAAAGGAAAAATACTAAAAGGGAAATTCTTAGGCATCTATAAAGGATATATTCGCTTATTCTTTTATGAGGATAAACACAAATCCATGCTGGTAATGGAGCAGCTCTATGACACGGCAACCGAAGAAGTAAAGACTGAATTGAAAGCGATCGTTGACTCCTTTACGTTCAAAAAATAGAGTCTAGAGAGCTTCCGCTCCAAATTTTTTATAATAAGCAATTAAGAAAGCGACCACCATGTTGTAGGTCTTTTTGCCTTCCGGTTGGTCGTTTGCCTGCAGGTAGCCGTCATAGATCCAGCTGATGACCGGTTCAATCTGGTTCCGGTATTTTCTTAAAAAAAACCTGTATTCATCTATATCTTTCTTTGCCTGTGGATGAAGTTTTTCATTGTATGACCTGGCAAGTACTGAATCTCTTTTGTCAAGCTCGGTAATTGCATACAAGTACATATCAAAATACATTGAATACCGATAAGTATTGTTTGGATATGATTTACACGCAATGAAGGCGACAAAATTTGCTTCATTCTCTTTGGCATAACCTAACTGATGGGCTACTTCGTGTGCACTTACAAATGGTTCCAGAAATCGTGGTATGGTTGTATTCACTTGTCCCTCGCCCGAGAATGGATTGTAATAACCCTGGAAGCCAAAATAATTTCCCAGGTAGCTAAAAAGCGAGGGCTTGATTGATTGAGGTTCATAGTTTAAGAAGGGGTAATCGTTATTCGCATAGAGGTAAGCCTCGGTTGCTTTTTCAAAAAGCGTTCTTTTCTTATTAAAGCTATCTCTTTGCGCCAGGCTAATATTGTCAGCATAAAAATTCAATTGCTGCTGCAGCAGGCTCACAACCGTATCGATGTCCTTTTCAGTATACCTTTTTACTTCAAGGTTAAGTTGGTATGAAATGCCCTTTCGATTGTAATTCAAGCCCCAAAGCCCATAAAAAAAAACATAAACGAACAGGAAAAAGAAGAGCACCTGTTTAAGCCCATTCAGCAGGTACTGCCGGTTTACTTTTTTTCTGTAAATGTATTTTACAAATTGTACAGTTTTAAAAATGATGATCAAAACCAGGAAGCCGTAAAAAAGGTCACCAATGCTAAACGGGATCCATCCAAAAATGCTGCGTTGAACCGTTGAAATAAGGGGATATAAACCGTTTGAATATTTCTCTTCGACCCAGAGTGGTTGGGTAGATGCAAGCTTTATGGTAATAGCTGCAAGGATGAGTAGAATCCAACTCCAGGCTTTCATCAGCCCTCCAAAAAGCTTGGTGAGAAATTGCTGCAATCAGTTAGTTTTAAAAATATTAGAATTTATTTCCCAAGGATTGATAGAGGCTAAAAATAATTCAAAATCTGAATAAATTTTAATCATTATTCCATTACCTTTGCGCCCCATCCTGATAGCCGGAATAAACAGGATAAAACAATGTGCCATGAGCAATCGCCGGGAATTTGAGATAGCGTTTGTGGGGCTGAAACCTGGAATTCATGAGTACGCTTATGAAATTACAGATAAGTTCTTTGAGCCGTTCCAGCAGCAGGACTTTCGCAATTGTAAAGCGAAAGTAAAACTGCAGCTTGATAAGAAAAGCAGTTTTATGTTGCTGAAGTTCGAGGTCGGCGGTAGCCTTGACGTTGTTTGCGATCGTTGTAATAACTATTTGCCACTTGAATTATGGGATGAATTCAACATTATCGTAAAAATGGTGGAAGAACCCGAACTGGCAAATGAGCAGGAGGAGGATCCCGACGTGTATTACATCAGTCGCGGTGAAAGTCATATAGATGTTGCCAATTGGATCTATGAATTTATCAACCTTAGTATCCCGATGCACAAGACATGCAGTTTTGAAAAAATGGATGGGCCACATTGCAATCCAGCTGCCATGGATGTGTTGAAAAAGCTGGAACCTGAAGAAAAAGAACAAAAGGAAAATCCGATCTGGAAAGGTTTAGAAAGATTTAAGAACCTTGAGGACAACTGAATTAATAATTATT
>CBFGXP010000350.1:0-2855 GCA_965652775.1 uncultured bacterium | reverse complement strand
AGCAGCTAAGAAAAAAGCAGCTCCTAAAAAGAAAGCAGCTAAGAAGAAAAAGTAAGTTAATCTTTCTCATAAAAGTCCCTCGCAGTGCGGGGGACTTTTTTTATACATCCTATTTCCCCAATGAAAAAGCGGAATAATATTAAATTTGGCTATGGACAATTATGCGATCGCAGAAAATTTTTCTTTGCTTTCAAAATTGATGGACATACATGGTGATAATTCTTTTAAAGCAAGAATTTATGGCGCTGCGGCATTTAATATTGAAAAACTTCCTAACCAGCTTGCTGACACACCGCCGGAAAAGATAGCCTCAATTAAAGGAATTGGCGAAAGCACGGCAAAAAAAATTGCTGAGTTGCTCGAAACGGGTAAGCTTGGAATTTTACATGAATACATTGCAAAGACACCGCCTGGTGTGATCGAAATGCTCAACATCAAAGGAATTGGTCCAAAGAAGATCCAAACCATCTGGAAAGAAATGGGAATTGAATCAGTTGGTGAATTGTTATATGCCTGTAATGAAAACCGGTTAACGCTTTACAAAGGTTTTGGTGAAAAGACGCAGGCAAATGTTCAGGAGTCAATAGAATTTTACCAAAGCCAACAAGGACATTTCTTATATGCCGAAGCAGAAACAATATTTCCCCAGGTGAATGCTTACTTGCAAAAAATATTCTCCCCCGAAACTGTACATGTTACGGGTGCCTATCGCAGGCAGGCACTTACAATTGAAGAAATGGAGTTTGTTGTGCTTGAGAATAATGATGTTGTTAAACCAAAATTTCAAACGGCCCAACCACCAGAACTGCTGGAAGAAAAGGAGAATACCATTTTATATAAATTAAAAAACGGTTTAAAACTTCGTTTGCATACCGGTAAAGGCAAAATGGATGAAAGATTATTTACTACTTCTTGTTCTGAAGAATTTTTAACTGCTTTTACAAGCTCATTCCCTTCTGTAAAATATTCAGGTAAAGATATTGGTGATGATTCTGTATTTGCACAAGCAAAGATCTGTGTGATTCCTGCATATATGCGGGAAACTGCAGGCATAATTGAGAAAGCAAAAACAAATAAATTCCCCAACCTCATTCAGCCGGAAGACATTAAGGCAATTATTCACAGTCATAGCAAATGGAGTGATGGAGATAATACGCTTGAACAAATGGCTGAAGAATGCATAAAAAGAGGTCATGAATATCTTGTTATTTCGGATCATTCTAAAACGGCAGTCTATGCAAATGGCCTTACTGAAGAAAGAATCAGGGAACAACACCGCCAGGTGGATCAACTAAATGAACAATACAAGCCATTTAAAATTTTTAAAAGTATAGAATGTGATATTCTTGGTGATGGTTCAATGGATTACAGCAATAATATACTTTCAACGTTTGACCTGGTGATCGCATCTGTCCACAGCAATTTAAAGATGACAGAAGAAAAAGCGATGATGCGGCTGATGAAAGCAATAGAAAATCCATATACTACAATCCTGGGACATATGACGGGCCGGTTATTGTTAAGCCGTAATGGTTACCCGGTTGATCATAAAAAAATAATTGATGCATGCGCTGCCAATCATGTGGTGATCGAGTTGAATGCGCATCCACGCCGTCTTGATATTGACTGGCGATACATTGAATATGCAATTGATAAGGGTGTTTTAATTTCTATTGACCCCGATGCTCACTCACTTGAAGGATATAACGACATAAGATACGGAGTACTGGCAGCACAAAAAGCTGGCCTGGCCAAAGAACAAAATCTTAGCAGTTTTTCGTTAAAGGAGTTTGAGAAATTTCTTGCAGAAAGAAAGAGAAAGAAAAAGATATAATTTCAGATCATATGGAAAAGATCAAAATTGCAACAGTACAATTCGAAAACAAAAGCAATGATAAAAACTATAATCTTTCCATAATCGACAACCTGGCAACACAAGCTGCGGCGCAGGGAGCAAAAATGATCGCATTTCATGAATGCTCAATTACCGGTTACACCTTTGCGCGCAATCTTTCAAGGAACCAAATGCTGGATTTGGCCGAAGTAATTCCCGGCGGCAAAAGCATTGATGCGCTGACTCAGATAGCCGGCAAAAATAACGTAGCTCTTCTCGCAGGCTTGTTCGAAAAAGATGACAATGATAATTTGTTTAAAGCTTATGTATGTGTGGATAAGAACGGGCTTATTGCAACACATCGCAAGCTGCATCCATTTATAAATCCGCATTTGAATGCAGGAAACCAGTATACCGTTTTTGAATTTGAGGGATGGAAATGCGGTATTCTTATTTGCTATGATAATAATGTAATAGAAAATGTGAGAGCTACTGCTTTACTTGGTGCCAATATAATTTTTATGCCGCATGTAACAATGTGTACACCCTCCACAAGACCCAATGCAGGTTTTGTTGACCCTGAACTCTGGAAAAACAAGAACATTGATCCTGTTACACTTCGTAAAGAATTCGATGGGCCAAAAGGAAAAGAGTGGTTGATGAAATGGTTGCCGGCAAGAGCTTATGATAATGGTGTTTATGTAGTATTTTCAAACCCGATTGGGATGGATGACGATCAATTAAAAAACGGATGCTCGATGATCATTGATCCATTTGGAGATGTTATAGCCGAATGCAGAACATTGGATAATGAAGTTGTGATCGCTGAATTAACTCCTGAAAAACTTACCCAGGCGGGTGGTTTCAGGTACACACAGGCAAGAAGACCCGAACTTTATAAGGATATTATTGGCCAGGATCATAAAGCAGAACTAAAAATCAGCTGGCTTGAGCGGGACAAAATTGAATCTTAGTTAGCAACAGGCAACTCTACAAAAAAGGTAGTGCCTTCCCCATTCTT
>CBFGXP010000349.1:0-2859 GCA_965652775.1 uncultured bacterium | reverse complement strand
CCGGCCACCCCGACCTTGGCAAGGTCGTGCTCTACCAAATGAGCTACTTCCGCTTGTTAAGGAGTGCTCTATCATCCCGATAGCTATCGGGAGAGCTACTTCCGCTGATATTATAAAACCAACAAAGAACTCGAGGGCTGCAAAAATAAGAAAGGAGCCCTTTTGAAAAAAATTTTTGAAATGCTTATTTGTACTTTGGCGTGTAAAGAGTGCTCTCCTGAACTTTTACATCGGGCTTCTCAAACCGCTTGTTATAAAGCATATAGCAGCCACCCAAAACGAAAGCTACAATACAGGCCACCTGCAGGTAAAATAAAAATGCAGAAGAAGAAACCCAGTTGTGAGTAAAGTCCCTGTCCTGTGCTTTTTGCAGTTCTTCTTTATATTCCTGCTGATAATTCATATCTGGTTATTTGTGGTGCAAAAATAAGCGTTCGATGCTTAAATCAGACTTATTTTATTAACTGTGAAAAATATTTTTTCCCTTTTGCAAAATGCTGCCACACCACATTTCCTTCATAAATGCCATAAAGCTTTCCAGCCCTTTTAACCGGGAATACACTTTGACCTCGCCAGAACAATATCCATTTGTAGAATGACAAATGTGCCCGCAATATGGCAATAAAATAACCCCCATCCCCGCTGAGAAGACCTTTCCATGCTGAAACTGTATCAAGAAAAATGCGAAAAGGAATCTTCCACCATTTTTGTGACCAGGGAAGATTTTTGTAAAGCATGATCTGGTTGTTCCTGAAATTAAGATAGGTTTTAAGTGAATTGCCCCGTGGCAATGTACCGCCGCCAACATGATAAGCAACTGATGATGGGCAGGCGAAAAGGTTATACCCTGCAAGCTGCATTCGCCAACACAGATCGATCTCCTCCTGGTGAGCAAAAAAATAATTATCAAAGCCATTCATTTCATGAAATGCTTCACTTCGTATAACCATTGCCGCTCCTGTTACCCAAAAAACTCTTTCCGTAGTATCATATTGACCTTTGTCTTCTTCACAGATATCAAAAATTCTTCCCCTTGCAAATGGATAACCAAACCTGTCAAGCCAGCCGCCTGCACCACCAGCGTATTCAAACAAATTTCTATTGTTATAAGAAAGTAATTTGGGCTGACAGGCAACATTCAGTTTATCCTGTTCAAGTAAATCAATAATAGGTGTAAGCCATCCCGGTTCTACTTCCAGGTCGGAATTGATGAGCGCATAATAATCTGCCTTGATCTTTTCAAGCGTAAGATTATATCCTTTTGCAAAACCATAATTCTTATCAAGACGGATCAACCTTACCTGCGGATAATTAGTTTGTAAAAAAGAAACTGATTCATCCGTTGATCCATTATCAGAAACGATCACTTCAATATTTTCATAAGTCGTTGCGAGGACTGAAGGCAAAAATTTTTCCAAATAGTTTCGGCCATTCCAGTTAAGGATCACTATAGCAACTTTGGGTGAACTGCGCAAAGGTTTGTAAATAATTTGCTCAAAAATAAGGGAACGAGAGCAGTTGGCAGTGGGCAGTTGGCAGTCAGCAATAAGGTATTTTCATTAAGAAAACTTATAGAAACAAGGCATTTCACTTTTAGTTTTATTGCAGTTAAATTCGTGGAATGTTTCAGCAAATAATTAACTGGCGGGTACTTGTAGCCATCATTGCAATACTCATCGTAAGTGGCACTATCGTTTACTCCCGTTACCTGGCCAATAAAATTGCAATTGAAGAAAAGCAAAAGGTAGAAGAATGGGTCGCTGCAGGTAAATTCCTTATGGAATCGTCAAACGAGGCTGATACAAGACTTCCTTTTAAGATCATTCAGAACAATGAGAATGATGTACCTATTATTGAAACTGATGAAAAAGACAGCATAATACAGTTTATCAATCTTGATTCTGCAAAGATTGCCAAGAATGGATCTTACTTGCAGAAAAAGCTGCGCAGTTTTAAATCGCAAAATGAGCCGATAGTATGGACAGATCCTGTTGACACCACGCAGCGGAATCTTTATTACTATGGTGAATCAAGACTATTGACAGAGGTACGTTATTACCCGATCGTGCAATTGATCATCGTAGGGCTTTTTATCATTATAACTCTCCTGGCATTGAGAAGTAGTTATCGCTCGGCGCAAAACCAGGTATGGGCCGGAATGGCAAAAGAGACAGCTCACCAGTTAGGAACGCCTGTGACCTCCCTGGAAGGTTGGATAGAAATGCTGAGACAAAATTCATCGAATGATAAGATAGTTGCCGAACTGGAAAAAGATATAGGGCGTCTCCAATTAATTACTGACCGGTTTGGTAAAATTGGAAGCAGACCTCAATTAGAAAAGAGGGATGTTGTGAGCCAGGTATCGGCAATGGTAGATTATATGAGAAAAAGAGCTCCTGGTAAAGTGAGCTTTTCTGTAAACACCGGGAATCAGAAAGAGATCTTTGCAAACATATCGCCACCGCTTTTTGATTGGGTGATCGAAAACTTATTGAAAAATTCCCTGGATGCAATGGAAGGAACGGGTGAAATTAAGATCAACATAGAAAATTTGCCTGATAAGGTAAACATTGATCTAAAGGATACCGGTAAAGGCATTCCATTATCAATACAACAAAAGGTTTTTAAACCGGGCTTTACTACAAAGAAAAGAGGTTGGGGGTTGGGGCTCAGTTTGTCAAAACGTATCATTGAACAATATCACAAAGGAGAAATTTTTGTAAAAAGTTCGGATCCCGGAAAAGGAACTACTTTCAGAATTGTATTGAAAAAGTAAACCACTTACATTTGCAGTCCTGATTATTTGCCCGGGTGGCGAAATTGGTAGACGCACTACTTTGAGGTGGTAGCGTCCGAAAG
>CBFGXP010000348.1:0-2860 GCA_965652775.1 uncultured bacterium | reverse complement strand
CACTGACAGGGACCATGGTGAGGGGCTTGTCCTGTCAGAATACACGTCGAGGTCGTGGGGAGAAAGCAAACACATCAAAACCTACAGCATAAACATCTGTAGCTTCCGGCCCATGAAAGGCAACTTGCTTGGTATGTGTTAAAAAGTTGATCACTTGTAAGTGAGTTTTTAATTGGGAACAAAATTAGAATAATAATATAATAACGGCCGTTTTTTTTTCATAAAGTTTTTTAACCAAAACAACTGGCTTAAATATGGTTTTGCGTAGTTGAAATATGTTTGAGGAAGAGCTTATATTAGTATAAATTTAGTTGAGCCACATTTAAAATATTTATTATGGAAGGACCAGTGGTAAGAAGATCACAGGGCAAAAGTTTTCGCAAAGGCTTTAGAATTTTTGTGCTTGCTGTTCTGGCAGTGGCGGCGATTGTCATTTATTGGTTTTATTTCAACGTACAAAGTAATGGGGACAGGAAAGGTGTGCTGATAAAATTCAGTCATAAGGGCAATATCTTTAAAACTGATGAAGGTGAAATGTGGCTTGGTTGCCGGCAGACAGTTAATGCTGAGAAATATTATTTTTCTGTCACTAATGACAGCATTGCAAATATTCTGAGAAATCTGCAGGATGAGTGCATGCAGGTTGAATACAAAGCATACCGTGCCACACTTCCCTGGCGTGGCGACAGTAAATATATTGTCTATGGAGTAAAGAAAATCGAACCTCATTTCTCGCAATAAAGTAAGAAAATGGCTGGTCGTTTATGAATATCGGGTTTGTTTTTTTGCCACTCTGAAATCGGTTTTGTTTTTATCCATTCATGTTGCCCGGTAAGATCGACAGCGATGCAAAGTTTTGTTGACGGTTTGCAATTTTTGCATAAAGCTTCCACCAGTTGGTTATTCCTGTAAGGTGTTTCAATGAATATCTGAGTTGAGTTTGTCTTTAATGATTCTGCTTCGAGGTCTTTGATGGATTTGTTTCTTTCAGGATCTTTTATCGGTAAATAACCGTTGAATCTGAATTGTTGTCCATTCATACCGCTGGCCATTAATGCCAGTAAGATCGAATTAGGTCCAACCAATGGTATTACTTGCACGTTTATTTCATGTGCTATTGCCACTAATTGCTGACCCGGGTCAGCAATTCCGGGACAACCCGCTTCGCTGATAATGCCGATCGTTTTGCCTTCCTTAACTTTTTTTCTAAAAGCCTGCGAAGTATCATCATCTACAGCCATTTTGAACCATTCATAGTCATCGATCATTATTTCTTTTGCAAGGGTTTTAAGAAAACGTCGTGCAGTTCTTTCATCTTCTACAAAAAGGACCTCGCATTGTTTTACAGCATTGATTATATATGGCGGAATAGATTGAAGTCCTTCTTCATGTAGCAAACTGGGAATTAAATAAACGGTTGCCGCCACACTAATCGGTTTTTACTTTAATAACACTGAGACTGGATGCAATGATGGCGAATGCCGGGGCAAATATGACCACTACGTGCATCAGGTAAAAAACAATGCCATTACCGATAGATAAACCCTTATGCCTGCCGGAATAAAAAATTGATTTTTGGATCGTAAAATCATTTTTTGCCAATCCATAATCAAGCATAGAGAAACCATAATAATAGCACTCGACGATTATTGCAATAAGTGGAGTTATCCATCCAATAACAGGAATAAGCGACAGGAAGATCAGCCCGATCATATAAACCGTTTGCCAGCCGGCGTTACGCAACGCAAGTCGTATGCCCCGCTTTGCATGGGGTAATATTTGTTTCAGATTAAATTTATACTCCCTGTTGTCGATAATGGCTTCAGTTTTTTCACTGAGATAAGCGAATACGGGTGAGCCGATAATTAAAATAAGATATTTGAATAAAGAGAAATAAAAAAGGAATAACACCAACCGAAGCATAATCCCTGCCATTACAAATATAAAAGCCAGGAAAGGACTGCGTTCCTGCTGGAGCCATGGCTCAATTCGGAGTTGAAGGCTTAACCAGGAAACCGCATCATCTGCAGAACGGGAAAATAATATCATTGCAACGATGAACATCAGTGTATAGATAATACCGGGAATAATTATCCATCTGATCATTTTATGCTCACGGATAAAACGGTTAGCTTCTTCAAAAGATTGGAATGCTATGATGATTTCTTTCAGCAAGACATAAATTTGGGTAAATATAAAGAGAACCACGATTATCAGGATTAAATTGGATTATGCGAAAATTAAGTATCGACTTTTATCAAAGGCCAAATGTTTTGCAAATAGCGAAAGAGCTGTTAGGAAAAATATTGGTGACAAGCTGGAATGCTTCACATGGCCACCGGGAAGAAACATCCGGACGCATCGTAGAAGTAGAAGCATATAACGGTCCTCTTGACAAAGCATCTCATGCAGCAGGTGGAAGAAGGACAAACCGAAATGAGATCATGTATGCTGACGGAGGAGTAGCATATGTGTATTTATGTTATGGTATTCATCATTTGTTTAATGTAGTGACAAATAAGAAAGAAACACCACATGCAATTCTTATAAGGGCTTTGGAACCTATAAGCGGGATTAATGTGATGCTGGAGCGAACAGGGAAAAAGCAACTGGATCATACCTTAACCAGAGGTCCTGGAAATGTTTCGAAGGCATTGGGAATTTTTACAAAACATTCCGGCGAGTCTTTATTGAGTAAAACTCTTTTCATAGCAGAAGATGATTTTGTGCTGAATAAAAAAGACCTGGCTGCTTCTCCGAGGATAGGTGTTGACTACGCAGGTGAAGACGCAAAACTGCTGTACCGGTTCTTTATAAAAGGAAATCCTTTTGTTAGCGGGAAACCAAAATAGATTGTATT
>CBFGXP010000347.1:0-2863 GCA_965652775.1 uncultured bacterium | reverse complement strand
CCAAAGAGGGTAACGAATTGAAAAAAATAAAGAAGCCGTTTGCTCCTTGGAAAAAAACAAAGATTGATGATGATGATTTGCCGGTTGCAGATTGTCCCTTAACAATTTTTCTTACACACGGTCACCAGGGTGATGCGAGCAGCGATGGGAACTGGTTCAGCAAATTTTTTGTGGCCAATATTTGGGCACCGCTGCAATCTTATTTACGGATAAATTTTAATACACCGGCTTACGATGAAGACCTGAAAACTTCACATAATCTTATTATGTATGAATGGTCGGCGAAATATAAAAACCTTGTGTTGATCACAGGCCACACTCATCAACCGGTTTTTGAATCACTTACCCATCCGGAAAGATTATATAAAAAACTTGGGGATGCACTCAAAGCGAACCTTACAGAGGAAGCCAACAAGATTGAGGAAGAGATTAAAAGAAGAGGCAGGGATTATAAGACAACCCCTGCCCAATACCTTAATATGAAACCTTCCTATTTTAATTCAGGCTGCTGTTGTTTCCGGGATGGTGATATAACCGGCATTGAGATCACCCATAAAAAAATTTCACTGGTAAAATGGAGCCTCGCTAAAAACCGTGAAGTGCTTGAGGAAACAACTTTGGAAAAATTACAATCTGTCCTTAGTTGATGATCTCAGCATTTTACCGTTTTCTTTTTCTTACCGATATATCCTTTTGCTTCCATCTTTTTTATATAATCAGACGCAGCCGGAACTTTGCAAGCCGTTCCTCCCATATCTACATACACATCTCCAACTTTTTTTGCGGTTTCAATTGCCTCTTTAGTGAGCTCTTTTATATACCCGCCAACACCTATTATAAAACCGTTCATTGTGTAGCGAACACGATTAGGAGCACTATGAATTTCTTTTATGATCCGTTGCAACAATTTCCTGATAGCGGGAATATCAAGTTCATTATCTGGCTTCATCGCAATAACTCCAGCCAGGGTGTTCCAGCCCGCAGAAGCAATTTTTTCTTTTGGTGAATCGATCCACTTCATACCAAGTTCCCAACCAAAATCACTTTCAGCGGCTACCCATGCCACAGTGTATTCACTGATGCCGCTGCTATGAGATCTTTCGGCCCATTGCTGAATATCTTTCCGGCTCATCTTCGACTCATCAGCAATAAGACCGGCGAGATACATGGCATCATAATTCCCGGTGGCAAAAAGTTCCATTGCAAGCTCATGGTCTTTTTTTACTTTTTTCTGTATCACTTTCAGGTCGGCGATCTTTACCCCATACATTGGTTCATTTGCGCCATGATTTTGAAAGATCTTTCTTATCGATTCCGAACCTTTCTTTTCAAGTTCTTTCATTACCTGCTCTTTGTTCATTGCATAATTTTTATCTGTTAGAATAATTTGCGGATTCATTTCGTAGTTACTCCCCCCATTGCTGTAAAAACGCTGTCAATAGGTTCCCATAATTCGATCTTATTCCCTTCAATTGATCTCTTCGGGCCTGTTCGCATTTCTGAATTCAAACGGTGAACCCCACTCATCGAGCGCCAAACTCGGGGTGTTGTAGCAATTTTTATTTGATCTGTAGTCATAAATTTTTTTTTTAAGGTTTAGTAATTCAGGCAATTGCATTTTTACTTCTGCGAAGCGTTAATGAAGAAATAATTGCAACAATAAAACCAATGATAAAAACAGTTCCACCCATTAACAGGAATTGAAACAGAGGGTTTGAGAACATCTCTTTTTCTTTTTCGGCTTTTTTGATCGCTGCATCGAGTTTATCGGCTGCAACAGATTTTTTCAGACCATCTATGTATTTGGTGTAATATTCCTCTTTCCAGGTCGGGTTGAGCACCTCTGTATAAAGAATATCGAAAAGTCCAAAGGCCACCGCCGGAATTATGACGATCAATACGCCGATCTTCAAACCCTGGCCAAAACTCAGGTAGCCCCCATTTACCCGATCGCGGAAATGACGGATACCAAAAAAAATAAAGATCATTGCCAGCAACATGGTCAGGTAGCCTGATACTTCCTGTAAACCCTGGCCCATATTTTTTAAAAGGAAAAAGACACCCCATGACAAACCGACAATAGTTAAGGTGGCATAAATGCCATAGCGAAAAACAGTTGATTTCATAACTTAAAAATTTTATGCAAACTACTATCGCGATCAATTTTTGACCTCATCCGAAAGTATGAAATGGTTCATTCCTTCGTTGGAAATCAATGCTACCTGGTAGACTTAAGTTACGATTTTCAATTTCTTAGCGGATTGTATCGCCTGCGTTCTTCGTTTCGCATCCAGTTTGAAAAGAATATTGGAAACATGAGATTTTACTGTGCTTTCTGAGAGAAAGAGTTGCTGTGCAATTTCCTGGTTACTCAAGCCATCTGCCATTTTTACAAGAACATCATGTTCACGCTGGGTGAGTCCAACTTTTTTGATCTGGTCGTAATCTACCTGTTGTGAAACCGGTTTCTCACTTACAATTGTTGAAGATTTTCTTTGTGCCTCGTTATTAAAATAAAGACCGACGAAAAAGAAAATAAAAGCCACAATTGCCACGATCACTTCCAATTTGATATTGCCTTTCGTAAAATTCACCTCCCCGATCTTAAGCAGTATCAGCAAACAAAGAATTAGTAATCCAAAGCCAATAATGATGGGACGCATTGTAAATGCAAATTATAAAAAAACCCCGCTATAGGCGGGGCTTATTTATTAAAAAGGTTTTTCCTTCATTTTATTATTATTTCGATTTACATCCGGTAACTTTTTATCAGGATCAATTACCACGTCAATTACATTACTTGTTGTCTTTACATGAAATGTCCATGTAGAGCCACGCTGCCAGATCTCAACAGGGAGTTTAA
>CBFGXP010000346.1:0-2875 GCA_965652775.1 uncultured bacterium | reverse complement strand
ACTAAAGATAATGCCTCACCGGCGTCTGCAGCATCGGGGGGGTATCTGGCCAGACCGTCCAATATTTACGCAGAACCAAAAGTAGGGGTCTCTACCCCAATGCTTTCTGCAGAAGAACCACGTATTCCGCAAAACGATCCAAAGCAGATCAACGAGGAATCTCCTTGCGATATGCAATTGGTCATGCGGAATGACATTCCAGCGGCGGATAGGCCGTTGGCCCATCATTCTCAGCAACCTTTGACTGCTTCAAATGAGGAACCTGCACTGCAGGACGAAAATGAAGATCAACAACGTAGGGCAACCGAGAGGTTGAAGAAGCTGCGTAATTTGTCATTCAACATCAACGCGGCCGACCCGAATAATGAGTTTGAGACTGTGCCGGCTTATATCCGCCGCAATATGGAATTGTATGGCAGTTCCGCTGCCGCAGTCGAAAATTTTTACAGCAACTACGAAGTCAAGACTGACGAAAACAATCAATCTAAAATAAGCACCATTAATACATTCTTAGACGGGAAAAAACCTGACTAAAAAGTCGCCGTTGGGTTCAAAAAAATCCCATCCTTTTGAATTACTTCCACCAGCCTGTTAACGGCTTGTGTTTTTAGTTGTTCCCCCCGATTTCTATCGGGGGGATTTTCGTCATTGCGAGGCCCAAAAAGTTCACTGTATTTTATAATACTGTTAGATGGGCCGAAGCAATCTCCACAATGAGTAGGATATTTATGTAACCAGCTTCAGTAATTCTTATCATCTTCCGTTGCGTCGCACACTTGTACGTTTGGTAATTCTGTTCAGCACTGAAACAATTTTTCCATTCAACTGTTTATTTCTTTATAAAGAAAATAATCAACTTTGAGCTATGGAAACAGTTCTCATCACCGGTGGCACAGGAATGATTGGCAAGGCATTAACTCAAGCGTTAATTGAGAGAGGATTTAATGTGATCATATTTACCCGTCAGTCAAACGATAAACCAAAAACCAAAAACGCTAAACTTTCTTACGCTGCATGGGATATCACAAACAAAACTCTCGATAAAAATGCTTTAGCAAAAGCAGACTATGTCATTCATCTCGCCGGCGCCAACTTCGCAGATAAACGTTGGAATGAAAAAGTAAAAAAGGAAATAGTGAGCAGCCGCGTTGACAGCGCAAAGTTGATCATCGAGAGTTTAAAAACTATTCCTAGTAAGGTTAAAGCCGTAATTAGTGCATCGGGCATAAGCTGGTACGGGCATGATAAAAAAGCAGCAAAACCATTTTCGGAAAACGATCCTCCGGCAAATGATTTTATGGCGGAAACATGTAAACAATGGGAAGCCGCCATTGAACCCGCATCGTTTCTTGGAAAGCGATTAATAAAATTTCGTATCGGTCCTGTACTCAGTACTGAGGGCGGTGCTTATGTTGAATTTAAGAATCCATTAAAATTTAATTTGGCTGGCGTAATTGGCAACGGAAAGCAAATAATAAGTTGGATACATATTGATGATCTGGTTAGGGCAATTCTTTTTGCAATGGAGAATGAGCAAATGGAAGGAGTTTATAATGCTGTTTCGCCAGAGCCAGTATCAAATAAAAGAATGATACTGGAAATTGCCAGGAGCACAGGAAAATTCTTTATACCAATTCCTGCTCCGTCTTTTGCTTTAAAAATAGTTTTTGGAGAAATGATCAACGAGATCTTAAAAAGTACAACAGTCAGCTCGGCCAAACTTCAGCAAGCCGGTTTTATCTTTCAATACCCGGATTTAAATTCGGCTATCCTTCAATTATCCCACCAAAAAAATCCTCCGGCGGGACTTTCGAATGATCTTCATGCCACACATTCGTGAATTCACCAAGCACAGCTTTGCCATGATGAAATTCTAAACGACCAAGTTTTAAGTCTTCAATATCTTCAAGTTTAACTTTCCGGTACATTGGATGCATAGTGCCTCCTGTAACTCCTGCAGGTTTCGATGGATCATATTGAAATTGCGGATCAACCAATGTCCCTCTTGGATACATGATGCCCGGCACACCCTGTCCTCTTATATCCAGATTTTTTGGATGATTGAGTCCAATTGTATGTCCATATTCATGTGCTGCAGTTGTTGAACCTTTATAGAGATTTTCAAGTTTGAAATAACCGCTGTTGCAATTCAATCCATCAACAAATGAAATATGGTTGTGGGAATATTCTTCAATGCGGAAATAATTATTCTTTGGGTCTAGATTTCTGTAGATATCAAATGGGGTAATTGATGGGTTATGCCAGGCGTGAATTTTGAACACAACATCAAACACGAAATTCTCAAACTTCAACCTTGCTCCTGGTTCATTCCACATCGTTTCAATTTCATCCCCGATCATTCGCGTGATCTCGGGATTAGCAGCATTACCATAAATAATAATGTTGGAATAGATGATGAGTTGACGATGATGTATATCTAATTCTGCTGAGCCCATTATTCAAAAATTACAGAGAACAATTTTTCTTTTTCTGATTTCCCTTTAAATTCCATTTCCCCAATTTCATTTACTTTATATGCAAACGGTGTCGAAAAATCATGAAGGAAATCACCTGAAACGACAAAGGGTTCTTCCAGTTCATGGCACTTGCTCCTGATACGGGCGGCAGTGTTCAATGTATCTCCGCTGTACACCAGGTCTTTTTTAATTATACCGATAACTCCGGCGGTCACTTCACCTGAATGAATGCCAGCTTTAAATGTGGGGCATACCCCATATCGTTTCATAAACTTTGCCTCACGTCTTCTCAGTAAAAAAAATGCCTGCCGTAAAAATTTAAAGCATCGTTGTTTGTTTAGCGGGGTATTCTTCCATGAAAGCACAACTTCATCACCCACATATTGATAAATTTGACC
>CBFGXP010000345.1:0-2892 GCA_965652775.1 uncultured bacterium | reverse complement strand
CCTGCTCTTAAATTTACATGACCGTCTTTTAACAGGTTCAGCATTTCAGCGCATTTGTTAAAAAGTTCCCGATCGGTCATATTATTATTTATCTGCGGCCGGTAAGTTTGATACACCGCATCCCAGTCGATATTCTTATACTCAAAAAAAGAATATCCCCGGTCAAGGGTTTGCCAAAGCGTTTCAAAGGTTGTTTCTGGATCCGCTGATTCCGACGCTGGCATAATCACTTTCTCACAAGAGGAAAAAATAAATGCTATAACGAAAGCAAAAAATATCTTTTTCATAATTGTAGATTAATAGTTTGACAGGAACGAAATTGAAACGAGATGCTCCGCAGCATACACTGAATTGATCGTTTCCATTTTATAAAAATCCCAGGTGTATCCAAGCTTCAGTGCATTCTTATTGAACAAAGGATAAGTAAGCGACAAACCGCTGGTTATTCTTAGGTTTTTATTTACAGTTACAATACTGCTGTTACTGAACAGGTCACCCAGGAAATCATTTTCCGGGTCAATAAATTCGATCCGGTTCAGGTAATAAGGCCGTGCAATATGAGAAAGCAGCGGCAAACTGAGACCAAAGGATGCTAAACAATCTCTCTTATTCCACCTCACGGTTTTATCAAGTTTAGCGGCAGGGCCAAGACTTAATGCATAATCATAAACTAACTGTGAATTATCTAACTGTTCTGCTCTTTTAAGATTGAAGAGCAATGAAATATTTCCACCAGCATACAATTTTAATTTTTCATTCCACTCTTTTACATTCACTAAATATTGATAATCCAAAGCAAACCTCGTAGTTCTTACATCCATGGGTCTTAACTCATTGCTTCTTTCGGTTGTTAATTTATTGAAGGTTGGCTGCAGTAAAAACTGGCAATATTTTTTTTCAGTGCTTTTGATCAGGCCAAATGATGGAGCGATACCAGTGCCTTTATAACGCACATAGGAAATTCCTTCATCATACATATTTTGGATCGAAAGTCCGAAACCGAGAAGCCAATAACGGTTATCAGTTTTCTTTGACCTTGGCAATTCCGTGTTTTGCGCCGTAACAATACTTGCAAAATAAAGCGCATGGAGAGTTAAAATGACGGTTTTCATAAAGATCATTTTGTTTTTATAGCCCGGGTTATAAACATTCAATGATAATACGTTTCAGGTCTTCCATAGTTACACTCAAATTAGAAATTTTGATTGTTCCGACAACATCCTTTATATAAAAGGCATTTTGGCCAAAAGAGAGCAATGGAAAAACAGTTATTACAGAATTCCTCTAAGACTTAATGCTTCTACCTTTTCTGTATATGATTTTTTGATAACTCCTTATCGGTTTGAAGTGGAAGAAAAAACACACTGACAACGATTGCCAGCCACTAACTACTTAACTGCATATCTCAATTGTAATTTAACAGATCTAAAATTTGATATGTCTATTTGGTGTACACTCAAATAGGTGAAAGCCTGGTAGGCGATAAATCTTTCATAGTTTGATGCGCCAGGTTTTTCCGGGTTAACCGATACCCAGGGTGATGAAACCTGCATTTTTTTGCTGGAAATATTCTCTATCTGCAACGTACAGTCAACCTGGTTCCGGGCGGTCGGTTCTAAAATAAACTGGGTACTGTCAGCCAGGAACCTGTACGTTCCCGACCATAAGGGATTCGAAGCGCTATATGCCCCCGTTCTATCGAAACTTAGTTTATATAAGCTATGGTTTGTCAATCCGGAACCGGTAAAATAATAGTACCCGTTGTCCGTTGCAACTACATACATAAAAAGTTCCCAGTTATTAGAGATCGTTGTCAGAAGATCAGTTTTGGGAGAGGGGACACCCGCTTCTTTTTCAATATGTTTAGAGCATGATGAAAAAATTATTGAGGCAAGAAGAGAGATGGTTATGTATATTTTCATTACACAAAGTTTTGGTTTGAATGAAACGCATTTCAAAGAATGAAGTATTCCGAAGACTTCCCGGGTGGATCCAATTCCTATATAAGGTAACCTTTTTTCATATCCCACCGAAAGATAATTTATCATCAACCAGGGTTATACCCTACTTATTTTTTTTATTATTTTTGATTACTCTCCTCTCAACCCCAACAATTCTCTATGATAAGAAGAGAAAGAGCCGAATTTCTTGATAGTGTACTGAGACTTTTTGATGGTAAAAGAACCATCAGAAAGAAAGAGCTGGAAATAAAATATAAGGAAGACCCTTATATTTTTTATCAAACAGAAAAGCATTTGAAAATTCTTGAAGCTGACGGAATGGTCCTGCACAATGGACTCGATGAGTATCATTTGCAGCCGAAAGGTTTAATTGTATTGGAAGATATAGAAACTCTTGGCTATTTGGCAAGGCACAAGGTAGCTGCAGTTGAGGCTGAAATAAAGGAAGAAGAGCTGGACGAACGAGATGATACCGTTTTAACAGTAATCTATATAGCGATTTGGTTAATTGTTGTTTTCAATTTAGATGGCTGCTTCAAATGATCCTTTGTTTTTTTATTGCTGATTAATTTGAAAGACCCGCCGACTGAACTCTCATAATGTTTTGAAATTGGAATCAACGGTGATTTCTACTCTTTCCTGATAAGTCCATATTTTAATCCGATGGTTTTTCTTTCTTCAGGAGTGACCTTCTTAAATGGCTGACCCTTTGGCGTACCTATTTCACGAAAATATTGTTCAAGACCAGCGGGTGAATAGGCAAAGCGCATTTCGATATATTCTGTGCCTGTATTTTTTAATCCATGCCAAACACCCCGGGGAACAAAAGCTACAGTACCCATACGAACATCATATTCTTTTTCATCGAGTGTGAAAATACCTGTTCCCTTATGCACGAAGATCAATTCATCCTCATTGCTGTGTTTGTGAA
>CBFGXP010000344.1:0-2899 GCA_965652775.1 uncultured bacterium | reverse complement strand
ACCCGATTCTTTAAAAGATTATATACCAACAATAATTTGTTAATATTTGGCTATATTTAACCGGAAGGAATTCCCTTTCTTTGCAACATAAACTACTACTTATGCTTAAGAGAATTTTGTTTTCACTTGCAATGGTATTTATTGCAGCTTCTTATTCACAGGCACAGGTAACCACCAGTAGTGTTACAGGTAATGTGATAGATTCCGTTACAAAAGAGCCACTTGTAGGTGCCAGTATTGTTGCCACCCATAGTACTTCGGGAACGAGATATACTGCTTTGACTTCCAAAAATGGTGACTTTACTATTCATGATATGAGAGTCGGCGGCCCCTATATTGTCGTTGTCTCTTTTGTTGGTTTTGAAACAGTGACTTTTGACGATGTGATGTTAAAACTTGCCGAACCGTTCTTATTAGAAGTGACATTGAATAAACAGTCAGGGACCCTTGAGAACGTGATCATCAGCACAACAAAAAGAAACCCCATATTAAATTCGAGCAGAACCGGCGCAATGACTAACATCGGGGTCCAGGCTATTCAAAATTTACCAAGCATCAACAGAAGTGTAAATGATTTTACACGCCTTACGCCACAGGCAAATGGTACTTCCATCGGCGGTGGTAATTACAGGCAAAACAATTTTACTATCGACGGTGCTGATTTTAATAACAGTTTTGGTATTGGTCAAAATCTTCCTGCAAACGGGTCACCAATTTCTATAGATGCCCTTGACGAGATCTCAGTGAATGTAACTCCTTACGATGTTCGGCAATCAGGTTTTATTGGCAGCGCCATTAATGCGGTTACCCGCTCTGGCACCAATCAGTTCCAGGGATCTCTTTATCATTATTTCAGGGATGCGGATAACCAGGGAAACCAGGTTAATAAAACTGTTTTTGTAAAACCCGCTTTTGAATTTAAACAATATGGTGGACGTTTGGGCGGACCAATCATTAAAAATAAGCTGTTCTTTTTCGTAAATTATGAAAAAGACAATCAGCCAAAACAAATTCAATCAAGATTTGCCGCTACTTCCTCAGCTCCTTATGGCAGTTCGCCAAACATAGCCCGGCCAACTACGACAGAACTTGATGAGATCAGCAGTTATCTAAAATCAAATTATGATTACGATACCGGTCCATACGAAAATTATTCCACAGAGATCATTAGGGAAAAGTTTGTTGTCCGGCTTGACTGGAACGTCAATCCTAAGCATAAGTTCAATGTTCGTTATAGCCAGGTTGAAGGAGGTGAACCTAACCCACCAAGCACTTCTACGACCGGTACTGGCAATTCATTCGCGACAGGTGCAGGACGTACTGATGTTAATGCACTTTGGTTCAGCAATTCACAGTATTTACAAGGAGCAAACTTCTATTCACTTGCCGCAGAATTAAATTCAAAATTTGGCAAGCTTTCAAATACACTTCGCGCCACTTACACTTTCCAAAACGATTCGCGTGAAACACCAAGTTCACAGTTTCCTTTTGTCGATATTTTGAAAGACGGCTCTCCTTTTACATCTTTCGGTTATGAGTTGTTCAGTTATGGTAACTTACGAAAAGTAAAAATGTATTCTTTTGTTGATAATCTTACGTGGAGAACGGGAGTACATAACTGGACTGTAGGTGGTCAAGTTGACTGGAGTGAAACCATTAACGGTTTCCAGCGTTTCGGGTTGGGCTACTTCCGTTTTAATTCATGGGATGATTTTAAGAATGGTGTGAGACCAACTGACTATGCGCTCACTTATTCATTGGAAAAAGATTTTGCACAAGCATTTCCAACTTTTCAATTCATGCAGTATTCAGCTTATGGACAGGATGAGATTGCCATCAATAAGAAATTCAAGCTTACACTTGGTTTAAGACTTGATCTGCCTACTTATCCTGATGTAAGTGAAGTAAAGACACATCCTCTTGTTGCGGGCATGACATTCGCTGATGGGTTAAATATAAATACCGGAAATCTACCCAAGCAAACACTGATGTGGTCACCAAGAGTCGGATTCAATTACGATATTTATGGAAACCGTTCTTTACAAATTCGGGGTGGTACCGGCATATTTACCGGAAAGGTTCCATTTGTTTGGATAGTTAGCCAGGTTGGTGATGCCGGTATGCTGCAGGTTACTCAAAGCTGGAATAATACTACTGCGAATCCTAATGCTTTTACCGGTCCTTTTAATCCTGATCCCGCCGCATACAGACCAGCAACTGTACCGGTTGCAGGCTCCGTTGTTCCAAGCGCAATTTCAGCATTTGACGAAAATTTCAAATTCCCCCGAACTTGGAAAACAAGCATGGCTATTGACACAAAGCTTCCCTGGAATATGATCTTTACTTTAGAGGGTATCATCAATAAAGATATAAATGCAACAGTTTTTAAAAATGTTAACCTTGTTACTCCCCAGCCTTTAAATACCGTAGGATATCCTGATGTCAACAGAATGATATATCCGGTAAATAACCAACAAAAATTCATTAATCCACTGACCACTGCGGGCTTACCTAGTTCGGCCGGCACACAGGCCTTTAATGCAGTATATGTAACAAATGATAAACGGGGTGTATATGCTTCGCTCACTGCAAAGGTTGACAAAATATTCAGAAACGGGTTCGGCGCTTCATTGGCTTATGTGAAAACGTTTGCAAATAGTTTGTTTGATGGCGGTGGTGACCAACCATTAACAGCTTGGCAAAGCACCCAAACATACAATTCACCTAACACGCCTACACTAAGCTATTCGGGCTTTACAGTTCCTGATCGATTAGTGGCTTCCTTTACCTATAGAAAAGAGTATTTCAAATATTTTGCAACCACTATTTCAATGATGTACAGTGGAGCGATCGATTACAGGTTCTCTTATGTGTATGGAGCTGATTTTAACCGTGATGG
>CBFGXP010000343.1:0-2914 GCA_965652775.1 uncultured bacterium | reverse complement strand
GTCATACTGCTGTTTATGCATTAAAAGCATTGGAACAGGATAACTGGCTTTCATTTAATGAGCAGGTTTTTCTACCGTCAAAAGTAAAGTTTACAACGAGCAAGGAACTGTTGTACGATTTCGAGAAAACACATCCCGAACTTGAGCCTGCAATAAAAGCCTTACTCCGTGGTTATGAAGGAATTTTTGATTTTCCCACCCCGATCTCCGAAGTGGTCTTAATTCGGTTATTGAAAAAAGATGTTGCAGAAATAAAAAAGGATCTTCATCAGTTACACCGGTTTGGGATCATTCATTATGAACCCCAGAAAGATTCCCCGCAACTTTATTTTCCCGGCAATCGTGTAAAGGCTGAGGAACTTTCAGTAAACATAGAACTCTATCACAGGCGAAAAGAAAAATTTATCGCAAGGGTAAAAAATATGGTCCAATATGTACAGGAGTTAGTATCGTGTCGGAGCAAAATGATCGGTGGATATTTTGGCGATTCAAAACTGCACAATTGTAACGTATGTGATAACTGTCTTCGCCAGAAAAAAATTCATATCAACGAAAAAGAATTCGAAAAGATCAGCCAGCTTATTCAAAATGTTTTAGCGCCACAACCGTTGCCTTCGAAAGAATTAATAGACCGGCTTGGTACGGTAAAAAAAGAAAAGGCCTGGAAGGTGATCGAATTTTTACAAGCAGAAAATAAATTAGAAGTTGATAACGCAGGTTGGGTAAGATTAAAATAAAGATTTCTTGCGGCGGCTTCTTCCTCCAAGTCCTAAAACTCCCAATAAATTTCTTACGATCGTATTCCCCGCCGTGCGGGTCATACTTTTAACGATCGGGTCATCAAAAAATCCTTTATCCTCTTTGGCAGATTTCTTTCCCGCTTTTTCCTCAACTTTCCGTTGCTTATCCTTTTCATTTTCCTTTGCAGCTTCAGCTAACTTCCCGTTCAGTATCTCATAAGCACTTTCACTATCAACTATCTTATTATATTTTGCCGCAATTTTTGATTTGTTTATCACTGCATCTATTTCTGCATCAGTTAAAACATCCATCCTGCTTTGCGGCGGCCGCAACATACAATGAACCAGCGGTGTTGGAATTCCTTTTTCATTTAGCATTGTTACTAATGCTTCGCCGATCCCCAGCTGAGTGATCAGGTCATCAGTTTTATAAAATTCAGTTTCGGGATAATTTTCTGCTGTTTGCCTGATCACTTTCCTGTCGGCCGCAGTAAATGCTCTTAATGCATGCTGCACTTTTAACCCTAATTGTGCGAGCACAGATGCGGGAACATCCATCGGGTTTTGTGTGCAAAAGAAAATACCAATTCCTTTTGAACGGATAAGTTTGATGATCGTTTCAATTTGTTGCAATAAAGCGGAGCTTGCTTCCTGGAAAATAAGGTGCGCTTCATCAATAAACATTACCATTTTGGGTTTATCAAGATCGCCTTCTTCCGGAGAAGTTGCATATAACTCAGCAAGCAATTGCAGCATGAACGTGGAAAATAACTTGGGTCTATCCTGCAAATCGGTAACCCGAATGACGGAGATCATTCCGCGACCATCATCACTTATTCGCATCAGGTCATCGATATCAAAACTTATCTCTCCGAAAAATATATCAGCACCCTGCTGTTGCAATTCTATGACTTTTCTTAAAATAGTTCCGGTTGAAGTGGTCGAGATCTTTCCGTAAGTTTTTTCAAGTTCAGCCTTTCCCTCATCACTTACATACTGTAATACTTTTATAAAATCTTTCAGATCCAACAGAGCAAGCTTATTATCATCACAATATTTGAAGATCATCGAAACAAAACCACCCTGCGTATCATTTAACCCTAATATCTTTGAAAGCAACACCGGTCCAAACTCACTTACTGTTGCTCTTAACCTTGTTCCTTTCTGATTACTGAGTGTAAGTAATTCAGTTGGATAAGCTGTCGGTTTAAATTCAACATTTAATTTTTGTACCCGTTCATTTATTTTATCATTTACAGCTCCTGCAGCAGCTATACCACTAAGATCACCCTTAATATCCATCATGACCACCGGTACGCTTGCATCGCTTAATATTTCGCTTAGTACCTGTAATGTTTTTGTTTTACCAGTTCCGGTGGCTCCGGCGATCAATCCATGTCGGTTCATTGTTTTTAATGGAAGTAAAACGTCTGCCCCACTTATCACTTGGCCATCGAGGACTGCACAACCAATTTTATAGGCCTCATCTTTAAATGTATACCCCGCTTTAATTGCTTCGGAGAATTTTGCTTTGTCTGACATGTTAAGAATTAATAGATAAAATAATTGGTAGTTGCTAAACCTATAGATCCTCTTCCCTTTCGAGCATCAGTATTGCACTTTGTGGCACAATAAAATATTTTTCGTTTTCATACATTACTTCAGTAGCTGCGCTCAATAAGAATATTGCAAGATCACCTTCCTTTGCCTGCAGCGGAACATACTTCACCTGGTCATCATCCTGTTTCCACGGTTCATCATCTACCGGCATCGGTATCGCATAGCCCGGACCGGTTTTTATAATATAACCCTGTTGCACTTTTTCTTTTTCCTGCACACCTGGTGGCAGGTAAAGACCACTGGCAGTACGCTCATCAGGCCTGGTTAATTTTATCAATACCCTGTCCCCAATTACAACCAATTTCTTAAAACGATTGTCGGGAGTAAGATGCAAAGCCATATATTGAATTAAATAACAAAAATAAAGGAGTTAACCGGTTCACTTATGCAATAACTGCCAGGTCTTTTAACAAAAAATTGAACCCGGATTCTTTAACCCCGGAATTGCTTTATCTTTATTTGCAAATAATAATACTCAAAACGAAAGTTATGGAAGGAAAGAAACCTAAAATTTTGTTGTGCGAAGATGATCAGAACCTCGGAACTGTTCTTAA
>CBFGXP010000342.1:0-2940 GCA_965652775.1 uncultured bacterium | reverse complement strand
GTGAGCATGGTTGTCTCATCTACGACCGTCGTTCCTTTAAATTGTTTGAAAATGGTGCCAGCCGCCTTCCTGTCATTACCCAGGTTGAATTTACCAAAACTTTCAAAGCCATCAGCAGTGCGGATGCTTAGCAAGGCGTAAAAGACATTTTGTTTCATAATTGGTTTTTTTTAAACAATGGGAATGCCAAAACAACATCAACTTTTGCGTTGCTGCAAAAAAATGGGAAAAAAATCAAACCTGGCCAGGAGCCTGCCGACATAATTTGGACCCCGCAGGCTGTAATTTTGGATTGTATTCTCAAAAAGTCATAGACCTTTCTATACAAAAAGAAAAAGAAGGCGCTGGCAAGTTCAAAAGTATCTCCAATAAGATTTGTGAACTACAGATAAAAAAACAGATCCCGGCTATCGTAGATCCAGATAATAAAATGTAAGGATCGTTGCGATCCCCTACTACCACTTATGTGGTATTTTTTTGAAATAAAAACAATCCTACCTTTTCTTTCAATGATGGGGTCATGCTCTATTATTAAAATAAATGATCGCTACAAACTATAACATTTAGTCATCAGTAAAATATAAAAACATGAAACATTGTAAATATTTTTTGGTCATAGCTTATTTATTGACCGATGCTGCATTCATACAAGCGCAAAACGTAGCACTGACATTGGAAAGAACTATAGAATCTCCAAGAAAATTTATTCCTGGTGTTGAAGATAAAGCTGGCTATTGGAAAGATTATGGAACTACCCAGGCAATTGACATACATCCGGGTAAAGACTTGTTTGCTGTCTTATTAAAAGAATCAAATGGCCCGGCCAGGGTGTACTTATACAAAATAAGTACGGGACAGGAAATGGGTAATGCTGTTATCACCAATAAAATAAATACCGATTTTGAATCACTAAGGTTTTCTCCCGATGGAAATCATATTGCAATACCGATGGGTAGAGAAAAAGAAATAGCTATCTGGACAGTTTCCCCGCTTGCTTTATTAGGCAGAAAACCAACCGATGGAGAGGCAGTCAGTGTTGATTGGCATACCAGTGGTAGCAGGTTAGCCGTAGTGTCTGGCAAAAAAGCTGAGATATGGACGTTGAATCCGTTTGAAAGAGAAAAATTCATAAACGGCGCACGAAGTGCTACCGAGTGGGCTTCAATTGCAGTATGGAGCCCTGATGGAGAATATTTATCAATTGGTACTAATAACCCCGGTCTGTATGTAGATAGGAATGGAAGACAAGGTTCAATTCCTTCAACGAAAGGAAGTATCCGTGTAGCTGAATGGAATGCTGATGGTTCTATGATTGCATCGGTCGGGTTTGGAAGCAATGGTAACATTAACGTTTGGAAGAATCCTAAAATGGCGGTTGATTCACCTTTCCAAAAAAAATATGAACTTATCAAAACAGTTACATCGACACCATCAACATGGTGGACCAAACTGGCCTGGGATCCTTCAGGAAGAATAATTGCATATGGCGATAATCAGAAAAACCTGTTCTTTCTAAATCCTGTATCCGGTCAGTTGGTAAAAACGATACAACCAACTAACAGTAATACCACTCAATTTCGATGGAAAGGTGATTACCTCATTACTGTTGGGAGTTACCCGGATAAAAAATTTAAGATTTGGAAGTCAACGGTGAATTAGAATGATTCTCAGTAGTATCATTGCCGGTGTGCTTTTCTTTCGTTCTTTCTTTTGCACAAAAGAAAGAGCATAAAATTGTATCGAATAGTATTTCTTCCATCGTCGGTTCATACTACGAAGAATATACCAGCGTTGGTGTTTTCATTTATGCCGGCCGGGCAATAATAAAAAAGGTCAGCTACTGCTGACCTCCGCTCCTTATTGACGAAAGATGCAGCTATCAAAAATTAGCTGAGATTACAATTGTTTGCATATCAACTATTCGCCTATCCTGAGATTAGGGTAAAGTATTAATTTTCCAGTGACGAAAAAATATTCCAATCTTTATCCTTAAATCAAATGAGATTCGAAAACCTGCTTTATGGAAGTTCACCACCACTCACATACACCCAATTCCGAGAGTAATCGAGGCCACAAAAAATGGAGCCATTACGTTTGGGAATTTTTGATGCTATTTCTTGCTGTGTTCTGCGGTTTCCTTGCTGAGTACCAACTGGAACATAAAATAGAAAGTGATAGGGCCAAGGAACTCGCCGTAAGTTTTTATAATGAATTGAAGGCCGATTCTGCTGCAATACAGAAAGTAATGCAACGACGAGCAAGAAAAGATCAGGCTCTTACTTATCTGCGAAACTATTTTCGGGATAGCAGTCTAAGTAATTTCTCCAAAACCTTTGCTTTGAATTTCAGTTATGGTTATGTTATGTTCAGCCCATCGTTATTCGAACCCCGAGATGCCATTCTAGAGCAATTAAAAAGTTCTGGATCGCTACGGTATTTTAAGAACAAGGATCTGCAAACTTTAACTGGTAATCTTTCTGTTACTATCGCGAACCTGCGAAAAAGGAATGAATACGAATGGACATTTTATCATGAAAATCTATACCCATTTCTTAACCAGCACAACGATATGGAATTTCATGACCGGCTTTCTATGGATTCAAAGAAATACTACCTGGATGTATTGGACAGATATGAGAACAGTGGGGAGGTGTTTCCGTTTCATTTGGCTAAAACCGAATCCTTTGATAAAATTTTTGCTATTAACATGACAGGGACTTACCAGTTGGTCTTGCGTGGCAGTTCCAGTAAACAATATCAAGAATATATTTTCCTTAGTCAATCATTGATGCAAAAGCTCCGGTCTGTGTATCATCTTAAATGAAAAATTTAGAAAATATACCAAAAGCAAAAAGGGTCATACTATCAAAGTATAACCCTTTTACTTTTATATCAGCTCCCCCTGTTGGACTTGAACCAACGACCCTCTGATTAACAGTC
>CBFGXP010000341.1:0-2964 GCA_965652775.1 uncultured bacterium | reverse complement strand
GCTGCCATTAAATGTTCTTAAAGATTCTGTTTACAATTATACAATGGCTGTATTAGATTATTACAAAAGCAAAAATCTGACACCTGAATTGGTGCAGGTTGGTAATGAGAACAACAACGGCATGTGCTGGCCTGTTGGCAAAATTGTAAAAAACGATTTTGCCAACTACGCTGTATTATTAAAAAGCGGGATCAAAGCTGTTCGTGATTTTTCCGCAACATCTTCAATCAAACCCAAAGTGATTATTCATGAGGCCCAGTTGCAAACTGCCGGCTGGTGGATGAATGGTATTACCAAAGAAGGTGTAAATGATTATGATATTATTGGTTTATCGCATTATACCAAGTGGTCCTCAGTAAAATCAATGCAGGGAGTAACGGATACCATTCGTAAGCTTGTCAATACTTATAAAAAAACCGTGATGGTGGTAGAGACAGGATATCCCTGGACCACTGGCAATGGAGATGGATACAATAATATTTTTTCAGCGACTGATGCAGCGCCGGGTTATACAATTTCTGCCGACGATCAATATCGTTACTTAAAAGATCTCACCCAGGCTGTGATCAATGGCGGCGGAAAAGGAGTTCAGTACTGGGAACCGGCGTGGATCACATCACGTCTCAATGATAGCTGGGGAATCGGTTCCGGATGGGACAATGTAACCTTATTTGATTTTACAGGTAATGTATTAAAAGGTGCCGATTATATGTGCACGCCTTATAAATTTTAAGATATATGGATCGTACCTACTGGGAAAAAATTGCGCCTGACTATAACGAAGAAATTTTTGATGTCTTAAGAAATGACAGTAAAGGAGTAATTGTTTCTGCCATAAAGAAAATTGCATCAAAAACTAAAACAGTTATTGACATTGGTTGTGCAATTGGTAAATGGATACCTGTTCTCTCTCCTATTTTTAAGAAAGTCCATGCAGTTGATATTTCAAAAGAGAATCTTGACATTGCTAAAAAATTATATCCTGAATTTAAAAATGTTTACTATGATCGGATCGATATGTCAAACCCCCGGGCAAAAATGCCATTGTGTGATGCTGGTATTTGCATTAATGCCATTCTTACGGGTTCATTGAAAAAGAGAAATGTATTTTTTACAAACTTAAAAAAGTGCATTAAGGGAAACGGTTATTTGATCCTGGTAATTCCGTCCCTTGAATCTTCCATGCTAACTTCTATTATTCGTCACCGATGGAACCCCGATAATGATGCAAATGGTGTGATCAGGAAAAAAAATAGCGACGTTCAACTTAAAAATATTTTGCAGGGCAATGCAGAGATTGATAGTGTGCCGACCAAACATTATCTAAAAGAAGAATTGCAAATACTCCTCCACAACGAAGGTTTTAAAGCTGAAGAATTTCAAAAAGTAGAGTATGAGTGGCATACAGAGTTTTTAAAACCGCTAAAATGGTTAAAAGAGCCAAAACCCTGGGATTGGATGGTTGTGGCAAGAAGGTTCTAAGTGATAGGTGAAAGTTCTAAGCAAAAAAAATAACCTTTGTAAGCTTTTAGCCATCAACTTACAACTCATAACTTAAAGCTTTCTCCCCACCTGTGGAAAATTTTAACTCTTTTGCATCGTTATTAAAATAGACATTTACAAAACCCAATGCCACCAATGGAAACCACTAAGGAATTATCCGCACTTTTTACCCTCATCGACGATCCTGATGAGGAAGTTTTCGGAGCCGTGTCAGAAAAAATAATTGACTACGGCAAAAATATTATACCAAGTCTTGAACATTTATGGGAAACAATTCCCGATGAGAACATTCAGCAACGAATCGAGTTATTGATTCATCGCCTGCATTTCCGTGATCTTAGTGAAGATTTCAGGCAGTGGAATGTCTCCGGTCATCATGATCTCATGCTTGGCGCTTTGTTGGTTTGTAAATTCCAGTATCCGGATCTTGCCACTACCCCCGTACTCCAGGAGATAGAAAAGGTCCGACGCAATATCTGGCTTGAATTAAATAATTACCTGACACCACTTGAGCAAATAAATATTGTTACCAGTATTCTCTATAGTTATTATGGCTTAAAAGGTGGTGAAGTAAATTACCAGGAAACAAATGAGTTTTTAATTCATAAAACACTGGAAGCAAAAAGAGGAAACCAGTTAAGCAACGGTATCTTGTACCTTGTGCTTGCTGAATTGCTGGATATTCCGGTGAAAGCCGTTTCTATTCCAAAACAATTTGTATTAGCTTATTTCAAACATGGCTACAGTGATGAGAACCTGGAGAATCCACAGGAGAAAATTGAATTTTATATCGATCCGACAAGCGGCCAGGTGTTTACTCATAAAGATGTAGCCAGTTATTTTAAAAGAATATCCGTAGAACCCGCACCAGCATTCTTCAAGCCTCAAAATAATCGTTCCGTTATTAAGTATTTACTGGATGAAACCAGTAAATGTTTTACAGATGAAAAGGATCTTTACAAACAAAAAGAGTTACAGGATTTGGTTAACTTACTGGACTAAATAAAATTTATGTCCGTCATTTCCTGGGGCGATTTTGAAAAAATTGATATACGCTGCGGTACAGTCATTGATATAAAAGATTTCCCAAAAGCAAGAAAACCATCTTACCAGATCTGGATTGATTTCGGCGCAGAATTAGGTATAAAAAAATCTTCAGCACAGGTCACTCAATATTATAAAAAAGAAGACCTTCTTAATAAACAGGTTATTGCCGTAACCAATTTTCCTCCCAAGCAGATTGCCGACTTCTTTAGCGAATGTCTGGTACTTGGTGTTTATGATGAAAACAATCATGTAATTTTATTGCAACCCGAACGGGAAGTTAGAAATGGACAACGCATCGGCTAAAATACCTGATATCGTTTCTTTCACCACCTACTATCATTCTCCTGTTGGTTTGCTTAAAATTTCCGGTACAGAGCAATACATCAGTGAAGTTTCTTTTTTTGACAAGACACA
>CBFGXP010000340.1:0-3000 GCA_965652775.1 uncultured bacterium | reverse complement strand
GCAACTAACCAATTCAATTACTTCAACATATACCATTAATTTTGCCCCTCATTAATTTGCCAACCATGAAATTAGTTTCCTACCTGAAAGATGGACATGATCAGCTTGCGGCTTTCATTGATGGGTTATTATTTGATATGGAAACATTGCATCCCGATCTTCCTAACACTATGAGTATGTTCCTTAATTATTGGGAAGACGCATTGCCTATGGCGCAGGGGGGGGAGATCATGGTGCAGGAAGGAAAGATTTCAAGGGATAAAGGAATTCCGTATGATGCGGAAAGCATTCTTTCTCCAGTTCCATTTCCAACATCATGCAGGGACGGATATGCATTCAGGCAACATGTTGCTGCGGCAAGAAGAAACAGGAAGGTGGATATGATACCAGAATTCGACCAATACCCGATTTTCTATTATACAAATCACCATAGTGTCCAAGGACCCGGCGAAATAAAGTGTATGCCTGATCATTTCAATAAGCTGGACTTTGAATTGGAATGTGCTGTAGTTATTTGCAGACATGCCAGGAATATAAGAGCGAAGTACGCTGATAAATATATTGGTGGACTGATGATCATGAATGATTTCAGCGCGCGCCAGTTACAGATGGAGGAAATGGTGTTGAATCTCGGGCCGGCAAAGGGAAAGGACTTTGCCACTGCTGTTGGCCCCTGGTTGGTAACGCTGGATGAACTTGAAGAATTCGAAATTCCACCAAAAGAGGGGCACATAGGAAAATGCTGGAACCTTAGGATGCAATGCTGGGTAAATAAAATACAAGTGAGTGATGGTAATGTTGGTGATATGGACTGGACATTCGCAGAGATCATCGAACGTGCTTCCTATGGAACTGATCTCCATCCCGGTGATATAATAGGTAGTGGAACAGTGGGAACTGGTTGTTTTTTGGAATTGAACGGTACAGGAAAATTAAATGATCCCAATTACCAGGAACAGTGGCTGAAGGAAGGGGATGTGGTGGAAATGGCGATTGATCAGTTGGGGTGGTTGGCGAATACGATTGTGAAAGAGGATGATAATTTTTCGATACTGGAGTTGAAAAAGGCGTAAAGAATGGGTGATTTAAACATACTAGCTGATATATGAATCATTAATTTAATTGTTATGGGTTATGGGTTATGAGTTATGGGTCATGAGTGAATTAATTGAGTATTTGTATGAGCGGTAAGGTGATTTGCTTTGAGGATCTCGCAATTTGGAGAAATGCTCAAGAATTGGCGGTAAAAATTTATAAAGTGATTGAAAGCAGTCAGATTATTCGCAAGGATTTCTCTTTAACCAACCAATTGCGTAGCGCAGTTCTCTCAATTTCTGATAATATAGCCGAAGGGTTCGAGTATAATAACAATCCAGACTTTTATAGATTTTTGCGTATTGCAAAAGGAAGCTGCGCAGAGTTGCGAAGTAAAATTCATTTTATTAAAAAGATGCAGTACTTCGAGGATGACATCACTTGGTCATTATTGAAGGAAATTACAGACCTAGGAAAACAAATAGGACTGTTGATGAAAAAAGTTAAGTTTCGCATTAGAACAACGAAAAGCCCCATAACCCATAACTCATAACCCAACACGTCATACCTAACAAAAACGGCATGATCCTCGACCTAAAAGCACTTCCTCTTCGCGAACGAACACACTATCTCCAAACAGCAGTTGCGCCGAGGCCGGTGTGCTTTGCCAGTACAATCGATAAAGAGGGTAATGTAAATCTTAGCCCATTCAGCTTCTTCAATTTGTTTTCTACTAACCCACCGATTGTTGTTTTCTCTCCATCAAGAAGAGCAAGAGATAATTCTACCAAACATACTTACCAGAATATTTTAGAGGTGCCTGAAGTTGCCATCAACATAGTTGACTATGACATGGTGCAGCAAATGAGTCTTGCCAGTTGCGAATTTCCTAAAGGAGTGAATGAATTCATCAAAGCGGGATTTACTGAACAACCATCCACCCTAATTAAACCACCAATGGTTAAAGAAAGTAAAGTGAAGATGGAATGCCGGGTGTTGGAAATAAAGTCACTCGGTGAAGAAGGCGGTTCGGGAAATCTGGTGATTTGTGAAACACTGATCATGCACATTGATGAAAGTATTCTTAATGCTGCCGGAATGATCGACCAGGGAAAATTGCATCACATTGCGAGGCTCGGAGGAGATCTTTATAGCAGGGTTGATCCCAGCAACATCTTCAAGGTTGAAAAGCCTAACGTAAAGCTTGGTATTGGAATTGACTCTCTTCCTGAAAGCATCCGTCACAGCCGTTTCCTTACTGGTAATCACCTTGGACAACTCGCGAATGTTTATGAGCTACCCCACATCGATCCTTCCTATGATGATCCTAAACTGAAAAACATTTTCCAGTATTTTTCAATGAACCCGGAGGAAATGGAAAGGGAGATTCATATATATGCCAGTGAACTCCTTGATCTTGGTAAAGTAAAAGAAGCCTGGCAGGTTTTGCTGGCTTCCTGATTTTCAAAAGCCGGGGGAAAAAGGTAACTTAGGAGAAACCTATCTCACATGAAACGGCAGCTTCTAACGCTTGTGGTGGCAATGTCGTTGATGTTCGGATCATTTGCCCAGCAGGATACTCTCAATCATTCCTTCTCCCGAATTAATAAGCTCAGTCTATTCACACACCCGATAAAAATTACACCGCCCGGGCCGGCCACGCCTCGCCTTTTATATCCCACGGTGTTCTCAACCACAGCGAGCCACGACTTCGGGTATTATAACAAAATCCTGTCCCAGGATATAAAGATCTTCACTATTAAGCAAAGAAATTATGAACTGGCCAATATGGTGAATGGGATCACATCAACCATCATCCAGTCAGAGTTATATCCATTGCAGCCGCGAAGATTCTAATTTATAGACTGCATAATTCTGAAAGGTCCTGGCAAGTTCCAGGGTGACGTATGGAATTCTAATATGGCCGCCGGCAGTATGAATCATGATTGTGGCAAGGTTTCTTCT
>CBFGXP010000339.1:0-3011 GCA_965652775.1 uncultured bacterium | reverse complement strand
AAGATTGGGATATGTAGATGATAAGAATTGTTTAGCTCAGTTAACAGTAGTACTGTAGCTTAATCAAGGCGCCGGCACCGGCTGTATATCGGTGCCGGTGTGCTTTTCTTTGGCACTTTCTTTTGCACAAGCAAAAGAAAGTGCATAAACTCAAAAAGCCTTCGTTGCCGAATTCAACAAGACCGGATCACCAAATCCAAGTTTTTTAAGCGGCTCTAATTGGGTTTTAGCATCACCCACCACCAACCAAACCATTTTATTTGTATCTAAATATTTTTTTGAAAGTGATTGGATCTTTGCAACGGTCATGTTCTTTACGATCTTTTCACGCTGCAATACATAATCAGGACTCCAATTGTACTTCGTCACATCATCCAATAAATTCAGCTTGGCACTTGCCGTTTCAAATGCCCTTGTATTACTTTTTGTAAGAAAACTTTTAGTAGTTGCCAGGTCGGCTTCTGTATAAGTGTCCCCAAATTTTTCAACAATATCTTTTACTAATTGTGATGATTCATAAGTCACGTTACTTCTTACGCCGCTTGAAATAGTAAAAGGTCCAACCTCATGCGATCCTGAGAAGTTTGAAAAAATTCCATAAGTATAACCTTTGCCTTCACGCAATTCCTGTGTAAGCCGAGAAGCAAAGCCACCCCCGCCTAAAATATAATTCATCACTGTGGCGGGATAATAATCTGGATCGGTGATCGATAATGCAGGATAACCTATACGCAACTGCGATTGTTTTGCATCAGGTACATCAAAAAAATAAACTTTACCAGTGCCAGTTGCTTTTGCGACAGGCCATGCGGGGATTTCCACTTTCCTGGTTTTCCATTTAGCGGCAAGCCCATTTAATGCTGCAAGAATTTTTGTTTTATCAAGAGGGGCTACTACAACCATCCGCGTTACAGCCGGTGATATATTTTTATTATAATAGTCTTTCAGATCATCCATCGTGATCGAATTCACCGAAGCAGCTGTACCCAACAAATTGCGTGAGCGGATATTTGAACGTCCATAGATCAGCTCATTGTATTGATTTTGCGCCAGCGAGTTTGGCTCGCCTTCCTGTTGTTTCAGTGTGCTGATAACAGATTGTTTGATCAGCTCAAATTCCTTTGCATCCCATCTTGGTTCCAACAATATTTCTTCAACAAGATCCAGCGTTGCCTGGTAATTTTTTGCAAGTGTGTTCACACTTACACTTATTTCTTCCGTCCCGGCAAATACATTGATCGATGCGCCCAATAGCTGGATCGCTTCTTCCAACTCCTGTGGTGTTTTGTTTTTTGTACCCTGCGTCATCATTCTTGCCAGCAGGTTGGAAACACCTACTTTATCAATATTCTCCAATAAAAGACCACCATCGATCACGAGGTCAAATTGAACAAGCGGCACTTCTTTATTTTCAATTCCCGCAACACGCATTGAGTTCCCAAGTTTTGCCTGCCATACCTGCGGAATGCTCAGCTTTGGTTCTTTTCCATATGGCGGCTCTTTACTACGATCGAAACTGCTTGGCGTTTTATCATAAGTCGCATTTACATTCGGATCCACTTTTTCATTTTCATTTGCTGCGATCACTTCTTCAACCACTTCTGCTTTTTTAGAATCTTCAAGTGCAAGATCCATTTTACCTTTTGGTACAAAGCTGGTAGCTACAAAATTTTTTCCTTTAATGTATTCATCATAAACACGCATTACATCGGCAGGAGTAACTGCAAGAATATTGCGGATGTCTTTTTCAACAAAACCGGGATCGCCGGCAAAAATATTGTACTGCGCCAGTATCGCACCTTTACCCAACACACTCGACAGCCCGTTATAGAATTGTCTTTCCTGTCCGGCCTTGATACGTTGCAGATCTTTCTCAGCAATCCCTTCTTTTTCAAATATTGCAAATGCTTCATGCACGGCTTTCATTACTTCATCAAGATCTTTATCAGGAAACGCACGGATAGATAATTGCATATTACCGGCAAGCTCTGCCTGACGCTGAAACATGGAACTGTTGGCAGCGAGTTTTTTATCTTCCACTATCACGCGATAAAAGGGTGCTTTCTTTCCCTGTGTCAGATATTGAGCAAGTACTGTTAATGGATACGAATCAGGATGGTATTGTTCAACACTGGGCCATGCCATCGTGAGTTGCGGAACCCGTGCAAGATTATCTTCGTGATAAAGTTTGATCGTTTGTGGAACAACGCCCGGTCTTTTCGGCATGTCGTTCACTGCTTCACCACGTTTGATCTCATCAAAATATTTGATCACCCATTTTTTTGCCTGTACAGGATCGAAGTCGCCGGCAACCACCAACGTTACATTATTGGGCACATACCAGCGACGGAAAAATTCTTTTACATAATCCAGCGATGCATTTTGCAGATCTTCCAGTGAACCGATCACCTGCCAGTTATAAGGATGATCAGCTGGATAAAGGTGCTTATCGATCACATATGAATTATGTCCGTAAGGAACATTATCAACTCCCTGGCGTTTTTCATTTTTTACTACCTGCTTTTCTTTTGCCAGTACCGGTTCGGTCACAGTATTAATAAACCAACCCAGTTTATCTGCTTCGGCCCAGAGCATTTTCTCTAGTGCATCATTGGGAACCGTTTGCAAATAATTGGTGCGGTCGCGGTTGGTAGAACCATTAGCGCCGGAGCCACCAATACGTGAACTCATTTTATCAAGACCACCCTTGCCAAGATTTTCTGATTCGAGAAATAATAAATGTTCGAATAAATGGGCAAAGCCTGTTCTTCCTTCTTTTTCACGGGCAGAACCAACATGTGCAGTTAGTGAAACTGCAACTACAGGATCGGATCGGTCAATATGAAATATGACCTGTAGCCCATTCGCCAACGTAAATTTCTCGTAAGGAATTTTGAATGAGGCTGCTTGTTGAGCATCGGCAAAACATGTTGCCACCAGGCACACTATAAATGATAGGTATTTCATTTGTGATGAATTGAATTTTGAAGATAACGAAGAGCGTTATAATG
>CBFGXP010000338.1:0-3018 GCA_965652775.1 uncultured bacterium | reverse complement strand
AACATGCCGATCCAGCTTAGAAAAATTGAACGTGAAATTTTTTCGCCTGCCTGGTAGGACTCACCTTCCGTTTTTGAAAAGAATATTTTCCCGGCAAGCCATTGTACACCGCGGCGAATATCATCAACAAGAAAAACAGTGCAGGCCGTCACCTTGGCAAAAAAAAGCCCGGCAATACAGGCAAACAATGTATTTCTGAAAAGTTTATTTTCAAAATTCAGATAAGGTAGTAACAATAATAGCAACACAGCGCTGATAGAAATTGTCCAATAACAAATAAAAATGATCAGTCTTGTTCTTGAACTTGCAGATTGAGTAATAATTTTTAATCCCTGGAAGAAATAAAAATCGAGCAACACCATAAATGCGATAAACAACCACCAGAAAACAGAGTTTCTCATCGTGCCCAAAATTAGTATAATTACACAAGGCACACCATCCATTGTTCACTCACAAAACTTACATTTGCCCGAATTGCTCGAAGCCGAGGTGTGAGAATTTGAAGTTCACCAACCTCAAACATAAAATGTTAAATCTCAAACAAGGAATATGAAACTTACTTACTACGGTCATTCATGTTTTATGGTTGAAACAGCCGGTAAGAAGCTCCTGTTCGATCCATTTATTACTTACAATGATCTGGCGAAAGGTGTTAAAGTCCATTTGATCAACCCGGATTTTATTCTTTTATCACATGGCCACAGCGATCATATAGCAGATTGCATCGCAATTGCCGAAAAATCCGGTGCTAAGGTTGTTTGTAATTGGGAAATTCATGAATGGTTGATCCATCGCGGCATTAAACATACTCACCCAATGAATACAGGTGGCAAATGGAATTTTGGCGAGTTTACAGTAAAATGTACGGTGGCGCAACATTCGAGCGGCTTGCCTGATGGCAGTTATGGAGGCAACCCGATGGGTTTTATAGTGACATCCAGTGAAGGAAGCTTTTATTATAGTGGAGATACGGCCCTTACCACCGATATGACCCTGATACCAAAATGGGCAAAACTAAATTTTGCCGTTTTACCGATCGGCGACAATTTTACCATGGACGCTGCTGACGCTGCGGATTGTGCGGGCATGATCAATTGCAAAACCATTATTGGTGTGCATTACGACACGTTTGGATTTATCAAAATTGACCAGGAAAAAGCAAAAAAAGCTTTTGCAGATAAGGGAGCAGAGTTATTATTGATCAAAATCGGGGAAACAATTATAATCTAATACGCATGGGAAGAATTATTGGTGTAGCCAATCAAAAAGGAGGAGTAGGAAAAACCACAACAGCCATTAACCTGGCTGCCAGTCTTGCTGTTCTTGAATTTAAAACATTGCTGGTTGATGCCGATCCGCAAGCCAATAGTACAACAGGCGTCGGCTTCGATCTTCACAACATCACGCACAGTCTTTATGATTGCATGGTCAATGAATCATCGGCAAGAGATGTGTTATTGAAAACTGAAATCCCTAATCTTGATCTCATTCCTTCGCATATTGATCTTGTAGGCGCAGAAATTGAAATGATCAATTATCCTAACCGGGAACTTGTTTTAAAAAATATTCTTGATCCCATCAAAGATGATTATGATTTTATCGTTGTTGATTGCTCACCTTCTCTTGGTTTAATTACTGTAAATGCATTGACGGCTTCTGATTCGGTGATCATACCCGTTCAATGCGAATTTTTTGCATTGGAAGGGTTGGGCAAATTGCTCAATACAATCAAAATTGTGCAAACCAGGCTAAATATTAACCTTGAGATCGAAGGCATTTTAATGACCATGTATGATGGCCGTCTTCGCCTCTGTAACCAGGTAGTAAGTGAAGTAAGAAAACATTTTGAAAATATTGTTTTCAATACCATTATTCATCGTAATTCAAAACTAAGCGAAGCGCCAAGTGTAGGAAAGCCGGTCGTTTTGTATGATGCAGCCAGCAAGGGGTCTATGAATTATCTGAACCTTGCCAAAGAAATTCTGCAGAAGAATAATATGACGAAGATCAGCCAGGAAGAAAGAATACTTGAACTGTGAGTTTATTGAAATGTGCTTGACTCCGAACTCCGAACTACAAACTATGAACTAAAAAATGAATCAACAAAAACCCAATCAAAATAAAGAAGCTCTTGGTAAAGGAATACGTTCCCTGCTTCAAAGTATTGATGCAGATCTGAAAACAGGAACAGGGAATTTAAAACCTGCCGTGGTGGAAAATGTTACCGGCATCATGCGTATACCTGTTGATACAATTGATGCTAATCCAAAACAGCCACGTCGTTATTTTGATGACCAGGGATTGCAGGAACTCGCAGCATCAATAAAATTGCATGATATCATTCAACCGATAACAGTTACTAAGATGCCATCGGGCCGGTATCGGTTGATCAGCGGCGAAAGAAGATTACGGGCAGCAAAACTTGCAGAACTTAAAGATATTCCTGCCTACATTCGTCAAACCAATGATCAGCAACTGCTCGAGTTGGCACTGCTTGAAAATCTGCAGCGTGAAGATCTCAATGCAATGGAAATTGCCCTTAGCTACAAACGGATGATGGAAGAGTTGGATTTTACACAGGAGCAGGTGGCAGAGAGAATGAGCAAGGACCGAAGCACCATCGCCAACTTTATTCGTTTACTTAAGCTTCCACCCGACATACAAATTGCTGTGCGCATCGGCGAACTAAGCATGGGTCATGCACGGGCATTGATCAACGTTGATTCCATCGATAAGCAACTTTTTATTTTTGATGAAATAAAAGACAAAGGATTATCCGTCCGTCAAACAGAGGCGCTGGTACGCAATCTTTATAAACAAAATGGCGCAGTTAAGAAACATACAAAAAGCTCATTGCCCGACGGCTTCCAGCGAATTGAAGATAAATTAGCCTCGCATTTCAGTACCCGGGTAAAACTGAGACACAGTAAGAGTAACAGCGGTTCTATCACCTTTGAATATTATTCGCAGGATGAGCTGAACAAACTTCTCGGGCAATTGAATGTTTCATTAGATTGA
>CBFGXP010000337.1:0-3086 GCA_965652775.1 uncultured bacterium | reverse complement strand
TGCTGAAAGTGATCGGCAACAATCAATATAGTATAGCAACCCAATTCAATTTTTCCTCATTAAAAAAACGTATAGCCATGATGAACAAAACAAAAAGTGCGAAACGCCAGCTGGGCAGGTTTCTTTTCCTGGTCCCTGTGCTTGCGATCATTCTTCTATCTTTCAGAAAGTCTTTTACCGCCAAAGCGGAGGTAATTGAAAAACCCGCAACCATTCTAACGGATACGGTTCCGGGAAAGATAAACAGCAAGGGTTACTTCATCGATATTATTGATGTTAGTGGCAATTGTACAGTAGTAGTGAAGGATAAAAACAAAAAAGAAGTAAAGCGTCTTTTGCTTACTGAATGGAATGAAAAAGACGATTATTACGAAAATCTTTATGGAGAAATTCAGTCTTCTTCAACTGAGATCATTGAAGAAAAGATCAAGGCTAATAATCCTGCAATAATAGCTGTAACTGTCAAAGGTAATACTGCTACTGTTACTTTAAAAAATGGTAAAACGGAAGTCTATACACTTTCAATAAAAGATCAAAAAAAGGCTTTTGAGGAAAGATGCCGCGTCAGTGAAATTGCGATTGCTCCAACCGAAACTGTTATCGATGTAAATATTACTGCGGATGAAACAGAGATAGTACCCGTGGAGGAAAAAATTACCACTACTGTTGCGGCACCTGTTGAATTAATCAAATCAACAATAGCTGAAGAATTTGAAATAAATGACAATAAGGCTGTAATGAAATTAAAAAATGGCAAGACCGAAGAATACAATCTTGCTGATCCCAAGGAGAAAGCAGCTTTCGAAAAAAAGTTCGGAAAAATAATAACGGCAGCGCCGGTAAAAACTACTACAGGTGTTTATTCCGTTGTTTCCGCCGCGCGGGAATCTAGCCCTTCGTTATCAACAACCGTAGCTATTGTGCCCACAAAAGAAGTTACAGTGATCAATGACGATGGTGAGATATTTGATGACGCCCATGCGATAACTATCGAACCGGAAATACTTCTTACCATTAATCAAAAAACCACAAAGGAACAGTTAGAGGGTTTCAAAATGGATTTAAAGGTGAAAGGGTTCGAACTCACTTTTGATGAACCCGAATATAAAAATGGTATTTTAGTAAAGATCAGTGGCACGATAAAATCAAAAGATGGACAAGCGAATTTTGTGGGAGTAGAGTTTAATAAGATCATTATTTCCCAGGTTAAAAAAGGAGAAAAAACTTATTTCAGAATAGATGAAGTGGAAAAAAAGAAAGTAGTTAGCTAAACAACAAAAAACTAAGAAAAGGGCAGGTCAACAGACCTGCCCTTTTCATTTATATTCTTAAAGATAATACCAGGGATTTCTCTTAGCCGCCCATATGTACTTTCGCATATTCCTCCAAAAAGCCAGTACCATATAAATAATAACAGGCGAACCCATTGTTAGAATAGATGTATAGATAAAAAACTGGCGGATCTTACTGGTTGAAATTTCCAACCTCTCGCCTATGGCAGTACAAACGCCAAAAGCGTTCCATTCGATGAAATTCTTAAACCGGTTCATGGTATTTGCGAAATTAGATTTTTCATGCAAATCATCCAACACACTCTTATCAACATAGTTTTGATTTCCGTAAATTCGCAGCACTTTAACGTGTTGATTTGGTAATGTGCTGATTTGGGAATGAGGTTAATCCATTTTCTTATCAACATATCACCAAATTTCCAAATCTTCAAATTATCACCATGGTATTCGATCTGGATCTTATCAAAAAAATTTACTCAGAACTTCCCGGTAAAGTTGCAGCAGCCCGAAAATTAGTTGGCAAACCGTTAACGCTATCTGAGAAAATATTGTATGCGCATTTATCCGGCGCATTACCAGCAGCATCTTATAATCGTGGAAAGGATTATGTTGACTTTGCCCCTGACCGTGTAGCCATGCAGGATGCAACGGCACAAATGGCATTATTGCAATTTATGACCTGTGGCCGTCAAAAAGTTGCAGTTCCTTCAACCGTTCATTGTGATCATCTGATTCAGGCAAAGATCGGCGCTAAACAAGACCTGCAATTGGCTATTGAAACCAATCGGGAGGTTTATGATTTCCTTTCTTCTATTTCCAATAAATATGGGATTGGTTTTTGGAAGCCAGGCGCAGGTATTATACACCAGGTGGTATTGGAAAATTATGCATTCCCTGGTGGTATGATGATTGGTACAGACAGCCACACGCCTAATGCGGGTGGTTTGGGTATGATTGCCATTGGGGTTGGCGGTGCAGATGCAGTTGATGTAATGGCTGGTTTACCGTGGGAATTAAAAATGCCAAAACTTATTGGTGTTAAACTTACCGGTAAAATGAGTGGGTGGACATCTGCAAAAGATGTGATCCTTTGGGTTGCTGGTCAACTGACCGTAAAAGGTGGAACTGGCGCAATCGTTGAATATTTTGGTCCCGGTGCAGATAGCATGAGCGCCACAGGTAAAGGAACTGTTTGCAATATGGGAGCAGAGATCGGTGCTACCTGTTCATTGTTTGCATATGATGAAAAAATGCGTGATTACTTGACAGCAACCGGTCGTAAAGAAGTGGCAGCACTGGCAGATTCAGTAAGAGAGCATCTTCGACCTGATGAAGAAGTGATTGCTAATCCAAAAAAATATTATGACCAGGTTCTTGAATTAAATCTTGATACATTAGAACCTTATGTTAATGGTCCTTTTACTCCGGACCTTGCAACGCCCATTTCACAAATGAAAGAAGCTGTAGAAAAAAATGGATGGCCAGCTAAACTGGAAGTAGCGTTGATCGGGAGCTGCACTAACTCTTCTTATGAAGATATTAGTCGCAGCGCTTCAATAGTAAAGGACGCGGTAAGTAAGGGGATCAAGACAAAATCAGAATTCACTATTACTCCCGGAAGCGAACTGGTAAGATTTACCATAGAAAGAGACGGTTTTATCAAAGAATTTGAAGATGCAGGTGGCGTGGTACTTGCTAATGCCTGCGGTCCTTGTATTGGTCAATGGGCAAGACATATCGATGATCCAAACCGGAAAAACACGATCATCACTTCTTTCAATAGAAATTTTGCAA
>CBFGXP010000336.1:0-3099 GCA_965652775.1 uncultured bacterium | reverse complement strand
CCCACCCATTCGTAACGATAAAGTTTTCCGGTACTATCTTTTGTAACAATAAATCCGGCGATCAAGGAAGCGGCACCGGTTCCCAGTTGCTGTACACTACTGTTAAAAGTCATAAAGCTGCCACGTTGTTCCTGGCTTACCACATTACTGATCATTGCCTGTGCAGTCACAGCACGACCGGTTGCCACAACGAACCATAATGCGAAGAATAAGAGCACAATTGAAAACGGAAGTAGTGAAGGAAGATTCGTTATTATCCAAACCATTCCAAAAGATAAAAAAACCGACCACGAAAAAACTTTAAGCTTACCGACACGGTCGGAAACTTTTCCCAGTATCAATGCGGCACAAAAAGAAGCAATGCCGCCAAAGAAGTAAATTAAGGGTGTTATATCCTTTGAATAGTTCTTGTTGAATTCAAGGTAGGGATTGATAAATGGAATGATCAGGAAATGTCCCATCATCACCAGGGCAGAAAAAACGAGAGCAAGACTTTGTTCACGGCTCTGGACTACATTTAATAAAACATGGAACCTGTGTTTTGTATCATCTTTCTCCTGGATGTGGGCATCCATTACAGGAATAAATTTTATTATCAGCAAAACAATAACAACGCCGATTAGAACAACAAAAATAAAAGGTGCATGCCAGCTAAAAATATTTGCAAGGTATAGCGCTAACGGCACACCGATAGTAGAAGCAATCGCAAATGAACTCATGACTGCACCCATTGCGGCTCCTCTTCTTTCATAGCCAAACAAATCAGCAACGATCGATAAAACCTGGGCCCCGATAAGCCCGCCGAACAAACCTGTTAATATTCTTGATGCAAGTAATAAGCCGTAAGTAGTGGATGTTCCGCAAGCAAGCGTGCCGATCAAAAATCCAATGTAAGCAAATACGAGTACTTTTTTCCGATCATGTTTATCTACAAAAAATGCCGCAGCAAACCCCGAGAAAAAAGCAGTAATGGGATATGCGCCAACAAGAAAACTGAATTGCCTGGGAGTAATATCAAAGAAAGGCATCAGGTAATTACCCAATGGCATCATGATCATAAAGTCAAGAATATGGGTGAAATTAATAGCGGCCAATAGCACGATGATCCAGGTTTCTTTTTTTGCCATTCTGTTCAAAGAAATTGAATAATACCTGAATAAACAAAAAAGGTTATCCCGTACTACTTCACCAAAATTCTAAGGTAAACACCAATAATTTTTGTTCCTCACCATTCATGAAAGTTTGCAAGTACCTTTTATCAAAGTAATTTATTAAACAAGCGAGCAGACTACCAGGAATGTGAAATGCTTACATCACACAGAATAAACAATTTGAGAAAAATTTTTCCACAACACCTGGGCTTTCTGGGGGCTCATTCACCCCGCAATTTTCTGAACTGCAAAGAGGAGTTTTTTCCCTGTTGAGTTTCCACCCCGCAATACAAAACTTTTAGCAGGTTTTTCGTTTAAAACTATATTATGCTAACTCCATTAACATCCAGATTAAAACACTGTACAACCGCCTATTTTCGGAATTAAAATTGTTTACCAAATGGTATGGAAGATTTCATTGTCAAGAAGGATAATAACCACGACGGCAAATGGTATATGTATATTGGGTTTAAAGATATGCGCACCGATTGCGAGCCAATGGTCAATTGTTTTGGATCGGCGTTGATTCGACCTGACGATGATTCCGAATATTGGGTGAATTACTCATTTCATCATTCACTGGACTGGGGTGAATTCAGCGGTATGATACTTAGACCCATTAAAAAATATACGTTAACCAGGGAGCAACTCACTAAAATAGCTGGCGAAATATTTTACAACATAAAAGAGTTTATCAGCAAGATGAATTGATATCCTTTTACAGACCCGTAGATCAATAGCTTTCTTAAATGCTAAAGAATTCAACTGATCATATACTTTCACCACTTAATAAACTTTCGGCTGCGGCTCGTCGACCATTACCTGCTGTCTATTGACCCGGGTTACCGGCACTTTGTATAAATACATAGACTTGTAAAAAAAGTAAACCCGGAAGACAAGAAAATAATCAAAAAAATATTTCGTACCGTTAATCAAAAATATTTTGGCGGTTAACTAACATAGTGAAGAGTCAGTTGTGCATTTATCCAATTAGTTTTTTGATTCTTAACTCAAATAAATACCATGAAAAAGATTTTCATCACATTATTCATTGCAGTTCATGCTTTTACTTCCGCCCAGGAATCCCGCTCTAAAAAAGAATTCAAGCCATTGGCAGGATTATCGGCTATCGGCGGTGTGCAAAAGAGCAAACACTTTGATGCCTGGGCTGCTCTATATGGCATCCAGTTCTCAATGGAATGTCCTTTAATTCAAACGAGAAAGAGTCGTATCAGGCAGCAATTCAGTCTTATGCGCCAGGACGGGAAAGACTATAAATCAGTAAATCTTGAAGTTAATCCGCAATACAAAATAGTCGCCACCTCATCATTTGAATTAGGGGTTGGGCCTGTTGCGGGTTTTATTTATACCAGTATAAGAGACAATAATAAACCGGTATTTAACTGTGGCTTGAGCACAGACGCGGTTTATTACTTTAAAAAGATTTTCATTGGATTTGAAACAAGGTACACAGTGACAAAAAATATTTTGTTTGATAACCCGCATAATGAACCAGGATATACTGAAAGCGGCAATCTCAACAATTTGCGGATATTCACGAAAATTGGCTGTAAACTTTCCGGGTGACAATTATACTTGCGTCTGGTAACAGGGTCAATCAAACAGGATGTTATTTCTCATCGAAAAGATTCGTTTATCCCTGTAACTTTTCAAAACGGACACACCTGATTAAAATCTCGTCCTGTTTGAAAATTTGTTCCAGCCTTTGTTTTAATTGGTTCCACCATTCTTTATCCAGATGTTCGATCATTACTTCTGCTATTACCAACTCATCATAATTTGTTTTACCACTTCCATCTTCCCATAAGCCTTCTACTCCAGCATTTCGATAAAAAGTAACGCCGCCAAATTGATTTTTTAACTCGTTAAGCACATCATCATAAACCAATTTCTGAAATAGCTTTTTATTGTTATCGTATAATGGTAA
>CBFGXP010000335.1:0-3120 GCA_965652775.1 uncultured bacterium | reverse complement strand
CCTTTACCGTCATTTGCCATAGGGCAAAACTGGTAATACACTGTTTCAGCAGGTTTAGCCACCTTTATCAATTCGTACATATTTTTAGAGAGCGCCATAAAATGTTCCCTCTGATGTTCTGTGTCTTTGTTCTCTTTTATGTGCCGTGAATCGTTTTTTAAAGCCTTTTCCACTTTCATCCATACGGTATGCTCTTCTGCTATCAGTTTTCCCATTTCTACGGCTTCTAATGCAGTAAGTAATGCTGCTCCACTTTCCGATGCAGCGTTGCCATCTGTCTTCACTAAAGCATCTTTTAAAGCAAAATAGTTGTCAAAGACAGCCTTTAGCTGGCTTGCTTCCTTCATATTAACGGTGCTATTTCCCTGGCTGTGTCCGCTATGGTCCTGTATTGTATTTCCCGTTGTTGACTTATCACCGGCAACAGCTTTTTTACTGTCCCTGTCGTACTTACAGCATCCGTGAAGTTTGTTGTATGCTTCATCCGGAGCTAAATAATTTGTATTGTCATAACCGGAAAGGGCTATGCTTTTCAATACTGCATCAGCACTTGTCTTCTTACTATCATAAGTGATGGTAGCCATTTTAGTATCCACATTCCAGTCAGTTTTATACAGCTTTGATTTGGTCCCTGCTTTTTCTATTGATGTTTCGCACATGCCGCAGTTACCATATACTTTAAGAGCTTCTGTTTTAGCATTTTTAATTTGTGCCTGCAGCACAATAGTTGATAACATGCCAACTGCTATCATTAAAATAATTGTTTTCATCTTTTTTTTCATTTATATGATTAATAAATACCAGGTGCAGAGATGCCCCAATATCCGATACACAGTAAAGTGTGGGCACATCATTACATTCCATAAATCATATCAGGAAAACACCATAGAGAATATGCAACCGTTTTCGGTCTAAATCAGGCGGTGCATGAGAAGTAGGATCGGTTTCTGCAATATTTAAGTAAGAATGATGAATATCAAAATCAATAATAGGAACTAATAAAGCAGGAATAGCACTAAAAGTAACCAGCTGTGAAAAATTAGCTTGCTGGTGATCAACCTTTAATTTAAAATGTTTGCGCTCATCCTTGCAGCAGCCATCTTTATCTTCTTCTGCCATTCCACACCTACCGCATTTATTGTCTTCATCACGTAATAAGCTCCAACCCACTAATTCATTCATGCAGTAGTGTATGTGCACAGTGGCACCCATGGTTGCAAAACCATAAATGAGCATTGATAATATGACCACTGTTTTTTTCACTTTGCCAAAGTTAGAGTGATTTAGGGAAAAATGTTTTTATGGAATTAAAGGCAAAAGTTACGCCACTATGACGTTTTCAGCATCTCATTTGCAGCAATTCTTTTTCTGTACAAAAAAAGGTTTCAAAAATTTCCAAAATAAACTTGCTATTGATTTTGCAAATGTCATTACAGCAAAGTTATAAGCATTATGGCACTCATCCCAATCATTAAGGCATCTTCAATTACAGTAATAGTGGTCATGGGTAAATTAAACACATCACCCAGGCAAGCACACTTGATCTTTCTTTTATTTAATACACTTTGCAAAACACCAACTATACTAATACTCATAACTATAAAAGTTGTTGCATTTGTAATTAGAGGATTAAACCCAATTAAAAATGCGATCCCCAGAGACAGTTCGGTAAAAGCATAAACATAGCCCCAGCTTTCCCATCGCTTCGCGACGATATCGTACATACTGTAACTTTCAGCAAATCCTTTCAGGTTGAGTAATTTGAAAAAAGAAAATACCAAAAAGAACCCTGCCATGAAATTTCCCATCCACCTATGCCAGATAAATGTTCCGCTAATAGCTTCAATCAAGACAGTTACAGAAACTAAATAACCAAAGATCAGCAGTATCGGTTTGTAAGTCCCGATCCATGATTTTGTTTCCTCATCGTTGAGATCAACAGTTGTATCACTATAATTATTACCTGACTCACTGATCTGGTATTTCGGATAATCCTTTAACGCTTCTGCTAATTCTGGGGTTGATATATGCTTATCCATATTAATCGCTGCCTGACCTTTGGCAAGGTCAATCATAACATTTTTTACGCCTTTGACTTTTGATAGCAGGGTTTGAACCTTTGCCTGGCAACCCCCACATGTCATTCCGCTAACGTTATATGTATGTGTCATTGTTTTGAAATTTATACTACAAACCTACATCTGCTGTAAGTGAACATTGTTACACAATTACGGGAGTGATTTATAAAATTTTGTGCTATTGATCCTTTTAGTGGCGATGAACATGATGCGAATGGTGCATATCCTGGTCAGCATCTTTACTTCCGTCAATTACTTCAAAGTTTGCCATCATTCCTGCTTCATGATGTTCCAAAATGTGACAGTGATACATCCACATTCCGGTACGATTATCAGGCATCCATGCAATTTTTATTTTACTTCTTGGAGTTAAGTTATAAGTGTCTTTCCATGCCCGATACTCAGGAGCTTTTCCATTTTCTTCAATTACCTGGAAAAAATCACCATGTAAATGAAAAGGATGATCCATTAAACTTGTATTACTTATTTCCCAAACCTGTAATTCACCTGCCTTTACCGCTTTATCGTCTACATGAATATCATTGTTTACAAGGAAGTTCATCCCGTTTTTAAAGCTTGGGCCCACGGAGAATTTAATTTTTCTTGTAACAGGAGCATCTTGTTGTGCAAGTGGTTCGATTTTTCTGAGTCTTTTAGGAATGTTTGCAATAGAGGTTCTCTCTTTACCAACTTGAACTGTGGCAAATGCCTGGCGTTTTGATTTCAGAAAAGTCATTCGGTTATAAGCCAGTGATTCAATGAGAAAACTTTCTCCTTCTTTAAATGGCCCTGCAATAACATCTATCCTCTCGCCTGGTGTCAATAAAATCTTGTTGACTGTTATAGGGCTTTCTAATAATCCGCCATCAGTTCCAATTATTTGAAAAGGCTTACCACCCATATATAAGTAAAAGTATCTCGCACTTGACGAATTGATAAACCTCCACCTTTCCCTCTGTCCGCCGTATACATCTATCACAGGATTCTCCTTTCCATTTATCAATAATGTGTTTCCCTGGCGGCCATCATGTCTTTCCTTAAT
>CBFGXP010000334.1:0-3125 GCA_965652775.1 uncultured bacterium | reverse complement strand
GCAATTGGAAACACAGGTAAAGTGAAATTCAGTAAAGATGCCCGTATAATTGAAGGCAATGGAAAATTTCTGATCCCTGGCCTTGCCGAAATGCATGCACATGTGCCACCGGTTGATGATATTGAGCCAATGAAAGAAGTATTGAAGCTTTTTTTATACAATGGCATTACTACAATTCGCGGTATGCTTGGTCATCCCCGCCATCTTGAATTACGGAGTAAAATTCAGAGTGGCGAGATCATAGGCCCGCATTTTTATACATCAGGTCCCTCATTCAATGGTAACAGCGTAAAAACTCCAGAGGCAGGCGCTGAAATGGTGAGAAATCAAAAACAAGCAGGTTATGATTTTCTGAAACTGCATCCCGGTCTTACAAAAGAAAATTTTGCTGCAATAGCAAAGACTGCAAAGGAGGTGAACATTCCATTTGCAGGCCATGTGTCTTTTGATGTGGGTGTTTGGCGTGCTATTGAAGCAGGTTATGCTTCTATTGATCACCTGGATGGTTTTGTTGAAAGTCTTGTTCCAGGTATTGAAAGTATACCTGAACAACAAGTAGGATCCTTCGGTATGTATATCGCAAAAAAAGCAGATGCAAGCAAGATCCCTGCATTGATGAAGGCATTAAAAGAGAAAAATATTTGGGTAGTGCCAACACAAGCATTGGCGGAAAGATGGTTTGGTCCTTATAAAGATGCTGATGCTTTTGCCCGTGAACCGGAAATGATATATATGAAAGAAGAAACCATGAAGAATTGGGTAAACAGCAAGAAGGGCATCATGGCCAATCCGAATTATAATGCTGAAGAAATAAAAAAATTTGTTGAGCTCCGAAGGAAACTGATCCATGAATGCCAGCGCAATGGTGTTGGATTATTGCTTGGTAGCGATGGTCCGCAGGTTTTTAATGTACCTGGTTTTTCTGTTCATCATGAATTGAAATATATGGTAGACGCGGGCCTCACACCCTTCCAGGCGCTGCAAAGCGGCACCGTCAATGTTTCAAAATATTTTAACCTGAAAAATAGCGGGATGATCAAAACAGGTTATGTATCAGATCTTGTTTTACTGGAAGCCAACCCGCTTGAAAATATTGAGCATACAAAAAAGATCGCAGGCGTCATGCTGGGTAAGCATTGGCTATCGAAAGCCGAGATAGACACCGAATTAAAAAAACTTGAAAAACCCAGGCAGCTTTAGTTTTCCCTCAGCAAACCTTCGACAATGCCTGAGAATATCTTTTTGTATTCTTCAAAGTATTGTTTTGTCCCCGGGCCATAAAAAACACTATGGATCTCCCTGACATTCCCTTTTCTGTCAAGAAAAATACTTGTGGGAAATGAACGTATCGGCGTCAATTGAGGTAACGTCTTCTCTGTCTTTTGTTCATCAGTTGAAGTAACTCCGGTGATCAGCATCGGGTACTGAACGTTGAAGAGTTTTTGAAACTTACTCAAACTCTTTTTAGAACGTTCGATGTCTGTTGAATATTCATAGGCAAGTGAAACCATTTCCACTCCCCTGCTGCGATTCTTATCATAAAACTCACTTAAGAATTTTGTCTCATCCAAACAGTTCGGGCACCAGCTGCCCATCAGCTGCACGATCACAACTTTATTCTTAAATCTTTCATCGTTTATCGAAACGGGATTACCATTCAGATCATTGAAAGTAAAATTCAATTTGTTCTGGCCCGGTTTTAATTTAGTTGGTTGCTCCTGTTGTGGCTCTTTTACATTGTTATCTTTAACAGCTGTCCATGTTTCTTTTCCATTGATACCGGATAAATAGACACCACCAGTGATACGTTCCGCACCGGCGATCTTTGCGTAAAAAGTATAAGCGTGGGCTCCGTCAAATGTTGAAAGTTTCAATGAATCACCTGTAACAATACCTTCAAGAAAGCGATAATCGCCAGACGGAGTTATAAAACTACCAGTGAGGTTATCGCCATTTTGTTCAAATTCAGCTAATGCTTTTCTTGGAGTTCCATTTGCTCTTGTGATCGTCACATCCCATTTGCCAGAAATATTATACCTGGCGCTACCCTGGTTTTTTGCAAACCGGAATGCCTGGTTTGGGATCGCATAAAAGGGCCAATGCTGAAAATCGCCTGCAGTTCCTTTGATCCAAATGCCCTGCAAGCTGCCATCGGCATTTCTTTTTGTTTTAAATGTTGATTCGAAAACCGGCATCGAAAAATTAACTGAGTCTCTTGAAACAGCAACCGGGTTTACCTTTATCCTTTCATCGGCATTTATTATATATATAACCGTTTCATTGTTCTCTTTTGCAACCTGCATATTAAAAACCACGGTATTATTGTCCTGTCTTACCAGGTAAGCCCTGTAATTGCCCGCTAGATCATTTTGACCAATTGTGGGTAAAAATGCCATTACGAGTCCAACTAGTACAAATACACTTTTCATTTATATATTTTTCGTGATGCAATATCGGTAAAAGACAAAAAAGCCTGTCAAAAAGTTGGCAGGCCTGTGTTAAATGCTTTACAGAATGTTATGAATTACCTCGTTTCTGCTTTTAATTGGTGATAATTAGGTTGATATTTTTCTTTTCTAAGGATGCTAAGGAGATCTTTTTCCAGACTGGTTATGGGAAACTCAATGATACGACCGAGCTCCGTGCCTTTTTGTTCAATAATTATTGTTGGCACCCTGACTATGTTTTTACCAGCCTCTTCGTGTTGAGGGCTTTTTTTATAGAGACTATCCTTATTACTTACCATTACCAGTGTAAGATTATTCGGGGAAAAATCACAACAGTCAAGCATCTTTAATACCCGTGGCACTTCTCTCTTGCTATCACCACACCATGTTCCCAGGAAAATTGTGATCGTCTTGCCGGCAAGTAATGGCCTGATAAAATTGCAGGTGAAAGAATCGACCAGGTAAGAGTCATAATTTGGTTTGAACCAATCTGCAAAAGGGGCTTGCAATAAGGCAGCTCTTGTGCATTTACCCAATAGCATATCATTGCCACGGGAATCTTTGCTTACCTGGTTTACTAAAACTGGTGAGGTTGAATTCTTGTTAACAGAACAAGAAAAAATTGTAATAAATGAGACAATTATTATGATGAAATATGCTTTCATGATTAAAAGTTTT
>CBFGXP010000333.1:0-3140 GCA_965652775.1 uncultured bacterium | reverse complement strand
TTACACGGAGAGTCACTTAGTAAAAAAGACCCATCAATTTTTTTTCTTACTTAAAACCGGATTTTTGTACTCCCGGGGTTGTGTAATCCGTTTTAGTATTTTAATTTGATAGTCAATCCAACGCTATGAACATAAAACATTACTCTTTTTGGCTGCGCTTTTGTTTCTTCCTCATTGTTTTTGCAATAGCCTTTTTCCTTATGTTTTTTCTTGTGGATAAAAACCCCAGTGATAATCTTAAACTCCTTTCAATAAAAATAGGAGTATTAGCAACTTTTTCGTCTTTGTTTTACACCTTATTGTTTGAATCAGGCAAAGAAGAGGCCGTGGATTGATAATTCTTTTTATAACTCCGAACGCCGTTTGAAATCATCGGATACTGATATTCACAAAAATGAATTTTAATTTCTGAAATGACTACTTCTTCCTGCTCCAAACGCTAAAATCTGTTGGCGGGATCTTTTCAATTCCTAATTGACGAAGCATATTAACCAGCTGGCCGCGATGATAAGTGCCATGGTTGAACACATGCAGGACCATTTGAAAGATCGGCTGTTTAAAACATTCTTTCTTGGAATTGTAATATTGAAAAACATGATCCAGCATTGGATCAGTTGTGCTGCTCACCCATTCCTCCCATTGCTGATTCTGTTGCAGCAAGCTGTTTGCAATATCTTTTGTAGTCCCTTTAAAATTTTCGCTGGGTGCAATGGTGCGTTCCTGCAATTTCAATCGCTGCCACCAAACGCTTTCAGCATCCCACATGTGAAGCATCGTGGTATATAAATTCTTAAAACTACTTGGCATCTCCTGCATCTGCTTTTCTTCAGGCAATGCAAGAATGAGATCAAATAACTTTTGATTCGCCCAAATATTATAGGCCGCAAATTGAGAAAGAATTTCTTTCATGGTCCGATTGCTTGATAGAACGTTTTGGTGTGTTTTGACGGGTGAAGATGAAATCATCTACTTTTGAAATTCGTATCAAATTTCAACATCCAAAATTTATATATGGATAAAAGTTTTCCACTTTCCGGTTTTGGTTCGGCAGCTTTGCATGCTGGTCACATGCAAGACCCATTATATGCGCATGTAACTCCAATTTATGCCTCATCAACGTTCGTTTATGATGAAGCTGAACAGGGAATGCGTCGCTTTAGCGGTGAAGAAGAAGGTTATATCTACAGCCGCTGGGGCAATCCAAATTTTAGCGAAGCAGAAAGAAAGATCTGTGCATTGGAAGCATTTGGTTTAAAAGACGATAAGGGGCACGAACTCGGGTTGAAGGCATTACTTCACTCATCAGGCATGGCTGCACTGAGCTCTTTAATGATCAGTAATCTTAAGAAAGGTGACAAGGTACTTTCGCATTATTCACTTTACAGTGGCTTAGAAGAGTTGATCACAAAAATACTTCCCCAATATGGCGTGGAAGCGATCATCACTGACCTGCGTGACCTGAACAAGGCAAGGGATGCGATCAAAGCGAACCCGGAGATCAGACTGATACATCTTGAAACTCCTGCTAATCCTACGTTGCAGTGCGTGGATATACAGGAACTCACAAAGCTCGCAAAAGAAAAAAATATCCTGGTTTCGATAGATAACACCTTTGCCACTCCTTATCTGCAACAACCGTTTCGTTATGGCGTTGATTTTGTTTTTCACAGCACAACCAAATTTTTGAACGGGCATGGGACCGCCATTGGGGGTGTATTGGTGGGAAAGGATCTTGCAAAAATGAATGGGAACGTTACAAAAACACAACGTATACTTGGCGGCAACAGTAATCCCTTTGATGCATTTCTTTTGACCCAGGGATTAAAAACCCTGGAACTGCGAATGGACCGTCATTGTTATAATGCCATGGAAGTTGCAAAGTTTTTATCCGGTCATCCGGCAATTGCCAAAGTAAATTACAATGGTCTTGAAACACATCCTGACTATGCCGTATCACAAAAACAAATGAAACATCCTGGTGCTATGATGAGTTTTGAATTAAAAAATGGAAAGCAAGCTGGTGTAGATTTCATGAATAAACTGAAGATGTGTGTCCGCACTGTTTCATTGGGCACCGCGGAAACCATCCTTTGCCACCCGGCATCTATGACCCATTATGCCATTCCTAAAGAGGAAAAAGAGAAATATGGAATTACAGACGGATTGATCAGGCTGAGTGTAGGGTTAGAAAATATCCAGGACATATTGAATGATTTTGATCAGGCTCTCGGGTAAACTCAATTTCATATCTTAGTTCACCTTTCTTAATAAAAACTGCGTTATGACAAGACTCGTTTTATCATTTAGTTCATTACTGTTATTTGTTGGTTCAATGGCACAGCCACCAACTGACCCACGACTCAAGGGACTTGACACTTTTGCTTTGAGACTTTTAAGAGAATGGGATGCTCCCGGAGTTACGATTGCTGTAGTAGAAAAAAATAAGGTAATCTATACCGGGGGTTTTGGCTATCGTGACTATGAAAAGAAATTGCCCGTTACTGAAAATACTTTATTTGCTATTGGCTCCTGTACAAAAGCATTCACCTCTTCTATACTTGGCATGCTTGAAAAAGAAGGAAAAGTAAGTTTGGATAAACCAGTAAGAGATTATTTGCCTGAATTGGTTTTTAAAAATGACTATACAAATAAACATGCAACGCTTCGGGATATGATGTGTCATCGCACAGGGTTACCCCGGCATGATTACTCATGGTATGGGGCCACAGCAAGCCGAAATGAGCTGCTTAAAAGGGTACAATACCAGGAACCAACTTTCGAGCTAAGAGAAAAATACCAGTATAACAATTTTATGTTTATGGCACAGGGACTGGTAATTGAAAAACTGACAGGTAAAAGCTGGGAAGAAAATATGCGGGAAAGAATTTTCAAACCGTTGAACATGAATAAAACCAATTTGTCTGTGATTGAAATGGAAAAATCAGATGATCGTTCACTTGCATATTCATCGCTCGCCGGTAAGATCAAAGCAATTCCATATAGAAATATTGATGCGATAGGGCCTGCCGGATCAATAAACAGTTGCGCAAAGGATATGGCTAACTGGCTTATCACCTGGATCAACGATGGGAAATTTAACGGCAAAGAAATTATTCCTGCAAGTTATCGTGGACAGGCCA
>CBFGXP010000332.1:0-3161 GCA_965652775.1 uncultured bacterium | reverse complement strand
TAGATAAAATATTTCAGCCATTCTTTACCACAAAACCGACAGGCCAGGGAACGGGTTTAGGTTTGTCATTAAGTTATGATATCATAAAGGCGCATGGAGGAGAATTGAAAGTGGAAACAAGGGAAGGAGAAGGCTCATCATTTATTATTAATCTGTCGGCCTCATGAACGTTAGAATAACTATATCAATTATTTTTTATTTGCTTTTTCCGCTCGGGTACGTTGAAGCACAAAGTACCGCCTTATATAAGGGTGATACAGCCAGGGTAATGAAGTTGATTGAAACAGCTCAACGTTATCGGTTTTTCAAACCTGATTCGAGTGTTATATATGCGAATGAGGCATTGCAAACATCCCGATCGATAAACTATAAGAAAGGCGAAGCAGCAGCATACTCTACCCTGGGAGAATATCATCGTGTAAGCGGCAATTATCCGGAAGCTCTGGAGAACCTATTTAAATCTTTGCAAATAAGTTCCGAAACAGGAGATACCACAGGAATCGGAGAGGTCCAGGGTTTTATTGGAATAACATATTTAAACCTGAAAGAACATCAAACGGCCTTACATTATCTTTTCCAGGCATATGCCAAAAAGCAACACCTTATTGCTCCAATGAGAGGATTTATTTTAGCAAATACCGGCATTGCTTACCAGGAAATGAATATGCTGGATTCGGCATTGATATACGAGAAGATGGCCTGGTCGATCGCACAAAATACGCAGATGGCCCCGGGAAAAGCTTTTGTGTTAAGAGAGACAGGAAATATTTTTAGCCTGATGGATCAGCCCGACAGTGCATTTTATTATTATCGATACTCGCTGAGCGTTACACCTGACATATTGAATATCGGGCGCACCTATAGTCGCATGGCCATACTTTTTTATAAATTAAAAGAATACGATTCAGCTTTATATTATGCCAATAACGCATTGATCCTTGGACGCAGATCTTTTCAAAAGCCAACGATGCTTGAAGCCAGCAAAACCCTGGCTACATATTATTTAGATAAAAATAAACTGGACAGCGCTTTAAAATACCAGCAGTTAACAATGACCATTAATGATAGTTTGTTTGGAAGTGAACAATTAAGAAGACTTCAGTTACTCGCCATTGATGAACAAAAAAGGTTATTTATAGCGGAGCAACGACAAAGGGAAATAGAACAAAAACAAAAAGATTATCAAAGCAACTTACGTTTCTACGGGCTGATGGCTGCACTGGCAGTCTTTATACTATTCGGAATTATTTTATACCGTAACAATAAAAGGCAAAAAATTGCAAACATATTGTTACAAAGACAAAAGAAAGAAACAGAGGACACACTAAGTGACCTGAAGACTACACAATCCCAACTTATCCAATCAGAAAAAATGGCTTCATTAGGAGAACTTACAGCCGGCATCGCACATGAGATACAAAACCCGTTGAACTTCGTGAATAATTTTTCTGATGTGAATAAAGAGCTATTGATCGAAATGAACAGTGAAATTGACAAAGGAAATCTAAGCGAAGCAAAAACAATTGCGAAAGACATTATTGAAAATGAAGAAAAAATAAGTCATCACGGCAAACGTGCTGAAGCGATCGTGAAAAATATGCTGCAGCATTCGCGAAGCAGTTCAGGGAAAAAAGAAGCAACAGATATAAATGCATTAGCAGATGAATATTTAAGATTAGCTTATCATGGATTGAGAGCAAGGGATAAATCATTTAATGCAACCATGAAAACCGATTTTGATGAAAGCATTGGAAAAATAAATGTTATACCGCAGGATATTGGGAGAGTTGTTCTCAATTTGATCAATAACGCTTTTTATGCAGTTGATGAAAAAAAGACCCTTCGACAAACTCAGGGTGACAGCTACGAGCCGACTGTTACTTTGAGCACAAAACATTTCAATGGCAAAGTGGAGATTAAGATCCGGGATAACGGAAACGGCATTCCTCAAAAAGTATTGGATAAGATCTTTCAACCATTCTTTACCACAAAACCAACCGGTCAGGGAACTGGTTTAGGCCTATCTTTAAGCTATGATATCGTAAAAGCTCATGGCGGCGACCTACAAGTAAGAACAAAAGATGGAGAATTTTCGGAGTTTCTTATTCAACTACCTGGGCCGTAAGGCATCAAAATTTAATAATGAAGAACAGCACCTGGTTGATTGTACTCCTTTTTATTGTTCTGGCTTCGAATTCACAGATCAAAGCTGTTGACAGTTTGAAATTGTTGCTTTCACTGGAAAAAACGGATACAGGAAGGGTTCACAAATTAATATATATAGGAGATGCGTACTGGAGGAGTAGAAATGATTCAGCTTTAATATATTTCAGAGACGCACTTAACCGGTCTGAGCAAGTTGGATATATACCAGGTGAAATACGTTCTCGTAGCAGTATTGCAGAGTTTCTGGCTGATATGAAATCAGATTATGCGACAGCACTGGAATTATTATTTTATAATCTTAAATTGGAAGAGCAAACAGGTGATACGACGCACATTTTTACAGATACAAGGGAAATTAGTCTTATTTATGCACGCATTGAGGACTATGAAAAGGAATTGGAATATATAAAGAAGCTTCGGGATTTAGCAAACTCCGGACTTTTCAAAGACAGTGCAACACTCTCACAATTGAAGGTGAACGTTAATAACCGGTTGGGTGCTGTATATGGAAAATTAAACATACTCGATTCCGCAAAGTACTACAAATTAAAGGTGTTCAATTATGGGGTGGCACGAAAAGACTTGTTTCGGATTGCTGTAGGAGGTATTGGCCTTGCCACTATTTACAAAAAGCAAAGAAATTATGACTCTGCCTTTTACTACTGCAGGATAAGTCTTCCAGCAGCATTAAGGCGCCCGGACATGTACAGGAATGCTCTTATTGAGATGAGCACTTTGCATTGGGAAACGAATCAGTCTGATTCTGCATTTTATTATTCAGAAAAAGCTTTTAAGCTTTCACAGCAATTAGGTTTCCACCTGCAAAAAATCAGCGCTGCAGAATTGCTGGCTAAAATATATTATTCAAGAAAACTGCCTGACAGTGCTTACAAATATCTCTCCCTGGCAACATCCCTGAAAGACAGCATATTCAATTCTGAAAAGCTGGTTAAGATGCAAAATCTCAGTTTTCAGGAATCCTTGCAAAAACAACA
>CBFGXP010000331.1:0-3184 GCA_965652775.1 uncultured bacterium | reverse complement strand
TTCCGTTTATAGAAAAAAACATTAACTTTCACATATGAACTTTCAAAGGCTGAGCAGATCAGTCAAAATTTTTTTTAACGCCAACACGTTGCTCCTGTTGTTGCTGTGTTTTATGATTTTCGGAACAACCCTGCTCCCTGAATCGTGGTACAGGAGTTCTTATTCAGTTCTTGTTAATCTTATCCTTATCTGTGTGATCTTTTGCCTGGATAGCTCTCACAGGATATTTTCAAGTATCACTGTCACTATTCTTATAATATTTCTCAATATTGCTTTCTTCACAAGAACGCAGTTGATGAATGGGATATCAGATGGGTTGAACTTTCTTTTTTTTATTTTCGCTGTTTATCGTTTATTGAAGCAGGTAGCAGAATCAAAACTGGTGACTGCAAAAGTTATCATGCAGTCTATCAGCGGCTACCTATTATTAGGGGTAATATTTTCTATGGCTGTTGCCCGGTTAGATTTCCTTCAGCCCGGTGCATTCAGTTTCCCTGCAGATGAAAATGGATCCTTCCAGCGTAATTTCTATGATCAGATCTATTTTTCATTTATTACAATGGGTACTGTGGGATACGGCGATCTTTTACCGAAAACTCCTTTTGCAAAATCTTTTTCCACCCTGATCGGAGTTTCAGGACAACTGTATGTTGCAATTGTTATTGCTATGCTTATTGGTAAATTTTCTGCTTCATCCGGTCAAACAAATTAATAGGATCGCCTACCCTACCGAAAGTCGAATAAAATAAAGCTGATTTTTTTAATCAAAAAACCAAAACATGAACTCATTTAACCCCGACCAACGCCGTAATGTAGTAGAAACCTCTCTTGTAGTACTGCTGATGCTGATCCTGCTTTCTACACTATATACGGTGCTAAGTGTTTTTTTAGGCGTGTTTACCTACGCTATTATTCTTGCTGTATCCATTCACCCGCTATTTGAAAAATTAGTGACGCTGCTGGGCCATAAAAGGAAACTGGCTGCTTTTATCTATGCACTGCTTTTGATTGCCATTGTTGCATTACCGTATATTTTCCTGATTAGCGAATTGGCTAATCATATACAGGAAGCAGGTCAATGGGTTGCTGATGCAAGACAAAATGGGGTGCCTCCATTACCGGAGTGGATAACCGGCTTACCGATTGTGGGAGATAATATTTCAACGTCCTGGCAAAAATTACAAAATGACCCTGCCACAATTCACGTATATGAGCCGAAGATAAGAGCGGTTCTCGGGCGTCTTCTTGGAGGAGGTTTGGGTCTTGTAGGTGCCGGCCTCGAATTCATATTGGGAATTATTATTTCTGCAGTTATGTTGAACAGTGGCGCCAAAGCCCTTAATCCAATATATGCGGTAATGAAAAGAATGGCTGGAGAGCATGATGGCCCGGCACTCATTGATGCTTCCGGCCGTGCTGTTAAAGGTGTAGCAATTGGCGTAATGGGCACCGCCTTCATTGCGGGGATCGCAGCATGGATCGGATTTACAATTGCGGGTATTTCAATTGCTGCCGGACTTGCAGCAATTACCTTTTTCTTTGTAGTTATTCAGTTGGGACCATTATTCGTGTTCTTACCTGTGGTCATTTGGTTAGCATCGCAGGGCCAAACAGGAATGGCAATATTTGTTTTAATTTATGGTATAGTGGTGTTGATGAGTATTGACAATATTTTAAAACCAATCCTTATTGCAAAAAGTGGTAAGCTACCAGTATTGGTCCTCTTCCTTGGTGTTGTTGGAGGTATGGTGGCATGGGGCTTTACCGGCATGTTCAAAGGTGCCATAATACTTGCTGTCTTTTATACACTCTTTAATTCATGGTTAAAACCAAAGACTGAAGCAGGCAAAATATAAGAGAGAAAGCAGACGGGAGCACTGCTATACTTCACTGAAAAGCGTGGCGGACTAATTAAGACTTTATAATCCGCTTTTTATTAAATAATACGTTGCGCCCCTGACGTGTAAACACGATTAATATTCTTTCGTCCCACCTGTGGAATGAAATGAAGGAGAAAGGGCTGAATGATTAATCATCAGAAAGCCCATTCACTATTCACGATTGACGATCTTATTTTCCAAGCTTTAATGCCAATCCTCCGCCAAGACTGAATTGCCATAATGTAGAATATGTACTCAGGTACACCGGGCCGTACCAGCTCCAATAATAATCGCCACCTGTGGCTTTTGAGGATGATAATACCATCGCCTGCAGTTTTATTCCAAGCTTTGACGAAGTCCATATCGTAGCGCCCATCCTTCCACCCCAGGCAAAATATTCGTTGCTGGCACTTTTTCCAACAGAAGGAGCTTCCACATCGCTGATCAGCATACCCAACATTAGTCCTGCGTAACCTTCTGCTTTTCCTTTTTGATAAAGCCCATCTCCGCTTAACATGATATAATGGAGATTTACATTAAAATCTTCTGTCCGTTGATTATTGGTTCCAAATTTGAAAGTGGCAGGAGCAGTTGTGCTGTGATTTATATACATGAGTTCTGCGGCTGAGTAAGGGGAGAATGCATACTGGAGACCACCACCCCACTGGAATCCACCTTTCACCTTTCCATTGTAATAATTATTCGCATCACCAAATACATCAAATCCATCATCGAATACATAAGCGCCGTAAGCATTAAGCCTTAACTGTGCTGAAGCCGTGAACATAGTAGCAATAAACAAAGCCGAAAAAATTAATACCTTTTTCATATAGATAAATTTTGGTTAGGAAATGATCCTTAAAGTTATTAAACAAATCTTTTTAAAAGCGAAATATTGTGAAGTATTATAATTTAAAATTTCTTTTAATTCTATGCCTCAATAGGGCCCCCAAAAACAAAGCAAGGGCAAATTTAAGGACCAAAACAGACAGTATCGAAGAAACCCATTCTGCGTGGCCGGGTAGCATTGTTTTAATTTATAAAAAAGGATTTCCAAATTAGAACACTTCATTCAATCCAAAGAAAAATCCGTTTGCTCCGTATTTGCCACGGGCATAATCCATACAGATCGTAGACCGGCTTTGTTTATTAAAGAGTATCCTCAATCCACCTCCACCACCGGGTTCCCAATATTGAAATAGTTTTTTCTCAAGATCATCAGAAGCAGTCTGCAGATTCATAAAAGCAACACCACTCACCAATTTATTTCTCGTGATCGGGAAACGGTATTCTGCTTCAAAGCA
>CBFGXP010000330.1:0-3191 GCA_965652775.1 uncultured bacterium | reverse complement strand
ATGATGAGCAAAATCTTTGGCGAGGATTTCCATATAACGTTGCACACCTACGATTATCTTAACTATCCGTCACGCAGCTATACCAGTTTTACTCAGCTAAGTAATGAGATATCCAACAGCCGTCTTTATGGTGGGCTGCATTACCGGGCCACCTTAGAGAAGAGTACGGAACAAGGTAAAAAAGTAGCAGAGAATATTTTAGCTACGGTGAAGTTTTTGAAAGAATAAAAGTTGCTCCTAAATAAGGACCATTAATCACTACTGTCGTTGAAAAACAACGACAGTAGTTAACCTTAAAATCATGAAAAGGGTTTTTCAATATTTAAAAATAATTGCACTGACCGCAAGTAATGGTATTATGTCTTGTAGCAAGGAAAAAGCAACCGGATCTTCTGCAATCCGCAACCTCCGGCAAAATCAACCATTAATTTTCATATAAAAGGATACTAGTTTGTTGGGCTGGGGTGAACCCATCTATTTATACAGGCTTATTTTAACGGCGTCTACTAATTATTATGATTCAAGTCAGAATATTTATCTACGTCCAAATATCGATACCACATTTAAATACCCAGTTGCTGGTAATACCAATAATTTATTTACAGTAGGCGGCGATCCTTTTAATGGCATACTGATATATATGTAGCAGAAATTTATAACTGCAGGAAGCAACATTAATTGGGATATAACCTACTGATAATTTAGAAATCACAAGCACATGAAAATTTGTTTATCCTTTTTTGCTTTTATTTTCCTCCAGGTAGAATTGGCCCGTTCGAAATAAATTAGGGCAAGCATTAATTTAGAAATTTTCAATACTCCCACTTAACAAGTGTTGCACCCCATGTAAACCCGCCGCCAAATGCCGCAAGCACTATCAGGTCACCCTTATTTATTTCATGTTTATAATCCCAAAGACAAAGAGGAATTGTAGCCGCAGTAGTATTCCCATATCGTTGAATGTTCAACATCACTTTTTCCTGGCTTAGTCCCATTCTGTTTGCCGTTGCATCTATGATCCGCTTATTGGCCTGGTGAGGAACAAGCCATGCAATATCATCGCCGGTAAGTTTATTCTTTTCCAAAAGTTCAGCGCTTACATCCGCCATACCTTTTACAGCAAATTTGAAAACCGGCTGGCCATCCTGGTAAATAAAATGTTCTTTATTATTAACTGTTTCGATTGATGCGGGTCTTTGCGAACCACCTGCTTTTTGATATAAATAATGACGGCCACTGCCATCACTTTTAAGAATCGTGTCTAAGATGCCATACCCATCGTGGTTGGGTTCTAATAAAACCGCGCCGGCGCCATCACCAAAAAGAATACAGGTGGTGCGATCTGTGTAGTCAACGATCGCACTCATTTTATCTGCACCAACTACCACAACTTTTTTATACCGCCCGCTTTCTATAAACATAGCCCCAGTCGATAATCCATATAAAAATCCTGAGCAGGCAGCATTAAGATCAAAACCAAATGCATTTGTTGCACCGATTTTATCGCAAATGATATTAGCAGTGGCAGGAAAAAGCATATCGGGTGTAACGGTACAGCAGATCAGGCAATCGATTTCCTTTGGATCCATCCCTCTTTTATGACAAAGTTCCAGTACTGCGGGAGCGCCAAGATCTGAAGAACCTTTTCCTTCACCTCTTAATATTCTTCTTTCTGAAATCCCGGTTCTTGTTCTTATCCATTCGTCATTTGTTTCCACCATTTTTTCCAAATCGGCATTGGTCAGTTTATCGGGAGGAACGTAGCCGCCAACGGCGGTGATTGCAGCAGTAACTTTCTTTATCATAAAAAATTTAAGGGCACGAAGATAAGTATAGTTTGAGGTTTGAAGTTTCAGTTTCCGTTTAGGATTGAAGCTTATGAGGATAAAGAAGTTATAATATCACTGACCTCAAACCTCAAACCTCAAACTTCAAACTGTTTCCTTTATTTTCGCAGCTATGTTCGCATATCTTGATGGAAACTTTGTCTATAAGAGCCCTGCCATGGTGCATGTGGATGTAAACGGGGTAGGGTATGAAGTACAGATAAGTTTAAACACGTATTCAAAGATCCAAAACCTGGAAAAAGGAATTTTGCAAACCTGTCTTCTCGTCCGTGAAGATGCTCATATCCTTTATGGCTTTTTTGATAAGGCAGAAAAAGAAATGTTTCTCCATTTGATTTCTGTGTCAGGAATCGGAGCAACAACTGCGAGAATGATGCTGTCATACATGAAGCCCGACGAACTTACGAGGTCAATCGTACTTGGTGATTCTCATGCTCTTGAAAAGGTGAAAGGAGTAGGTAAAAAGACCGCCGAAAGATTGGTCTTAGAGCTCCGGGATAAACTAGCAAAACAATCGTTCGATACAAATATTTCTACTATGAAAAACAATACTTTGCATCCAGATGCGTTAAATGCCCTGATGGCCCTGGGAATAGCCCGGAACACTGCCGATCAGGCAATCCAAAGGGTCATGCAATCCGACCCGTCGCTAACCTCCCTTGAGGATGTTATCAAGAAAGCCCTAAAAACTTTGTAAGCCTATCGACACTGACATCTACCTAACTAATTCTGTTGAGAAAGTTTTGAGCCCTAATTCGACCTTTATAACCCGTACGCTGGTATCAGCTGTCGTTCTTGCCTTCATTGCTATTAAGGGGAATGCTGCTCCTTTGCCTGGATTTGGCTATACTTTTTTTTCTACTGATACAATTCGCCCCACGCCAACTGATCGCTATGGTGATCCATATAACTATCCCAGTCGCAACCCTTTTTATCTACAGGATACCACTTTCATAAAAAGAAATATTGAATACGATCCCCTAACGAAACAATACTACATCATTGAAAAGATCGGGAACCACTATTACCGAACACCAATGTCATTTTCAATGAAGGAGTTTCTCGATCTGAAAGGCAAGGAAGATGAAAATGAATATTTCCGAAGAAGAGCAAGTTTGCTCACTCATCTTAATCGGAGGACGTATAAACCTAAATTCAATTTTGTAAATGACTGGGTGAACAGGATCGTTGGCAATGGTAAGATCGATATTAAACCAACCGGTTTTGTTGGACTCTCTATTGGCTACCAGGGACAAAAGATAAATAATCCAACGTTGCCCGAACGTTCACGCAACTATGGCGGGTTGGATTTTGACATGAACAGCCAGTTCCAGGTGGATGCAA
>CBFGXP010000329.1:0-3203 GCA_965652775.1 uncultured bacterium | reverse complement strand
TGGTAACAATAACCCTGCTTCCAGTCACTGGAATCTTTTTTGGCCTGCGTATCATAGGGAGCATTGTCAATCTTAAAGGTTGTGGCTTCAGTCACCCAGTCTTCTGGTAAAATTTGTTGACCGTTCCATTTACCCTTTTGCAAATAAAGTTGTGCAAATTTGGCAATATCTTCAGTTTTTAATCTTAATCCCCAGCCGCCGACATTAATACCTGAAGGATCAGTTTCCCAATCCATTCCCTGGATACCTAAGGGCTTAAACAAACGAGGCGTGAGGTAGTCAAGTATTTTTTGCCCTGTTACTTTTTGCACAATCGCAGAAAGCATATATGTGGCAGCAGAATTATACAAGAACACTGCACCAGGTTTATTAAGAACAGGGGTGGCAAGAAACGATCTTATCCAATCATTGGTTACTATAACCGGTCCGGTAGGATCGGGAGTCTGTCCGGCAGTCATAGAAATCAAATCCCTGACCTTTAAATCAGATAAAAGCGGAGTAATGGTTACGGGCAGCTTATCAGGGAAAAAAGAAATGACTTTGTCATTTAGCGTTAACCTTTTTTCAGTAACAGCCAAACCAACCGCGGTGGATGTAAAACTTTTACTTAGGGAATACAAAGTATGCTTCAGGTCGGACCGGTAAGGCTTCCACCATCCTTCCGCAATTACTTTACCATGACGAAGGATCATGATGCTATGCATTTCATGATTGCTACCTGCAATAGCATCTAAAAAATCGACTATGCCTTTTGATGATACACCCTCGGTTTCCGGAGTGCTTCGGGGAAGTGCAATTTGAGAACTTACCTGGAAACTTAATAAGAGAAAAAGTAATGCAGCTACAAAAGAAGTTTTGCGGATGATCATGTTTTGAAATTGTAAAAACTAAAATTAATCTGTCTAAGCTATAAATCTACAATTTCTATTGAAACCGAAACATAGGGGTATAAAAATGTAGCTGCAAGGTCATACGGGCCGCAGCTCATGTACAATAAAAATAATTCTATAAAGTGCTAGGGTTTCTCTTCCCTTTCAACGGTAATGCTGCATTCGCCTATCAAGGCAGCTAACGCACCAACTGCCGCTAGTACAGGAGCAAAAACAGCTCCGACAACGCCAATGCTTAACGGGAAGCTCATTAATTCCTTACCATCTTTTTCATGAATACTTATCTTCCTCACATTCCCTTCCTTTACCAGTTCCTTTACCTTATTCAGGACTTTTTCACCCTCGATCTTGATAGACTCTTTGGTAATTGCCATAACTATTTTGATTTTAGATTAATTCTGATAAAAATGATGCCAGTTTAAGCATGAACAGAAAAAATCAGGAAAGTTCTGCCGGTTAATTATCATTTCCGCCATTGCCGTCATCATCATCATCGTCTCTTTCAATTTTTTGCTGGTTCAACCGAAAATTCAATGTGAGATTTATTTGACGCGGCCGCCACAAATTGTCAGAGTTGGAATAATAACCAGGTATATCAACGATTGAACGCCTCCTGCGGCTGTTCATAAGATCCCTGACATTCAAAGTTAATGTACCCTTTCCCTTAAAAACATCTTTGGCAAGTCCAAGATCAATTGAATAGGTGGAAAGCTCCTTTCCTTGTGTATTTACCCGCGGTGACTGATAATTAAGTGAAGCCTGGAAATCCACTTGTTTAAAAAATGTCATCCGCGATGTAGTACGGCTTGTCCAGGAAACCGTTTTGCTTTCCAGTAATTCATTATTGTAATTTCCGTTGGCATCCGATCTGAAGAAATTAAAACTACTATTTAGTCTCCACCACTCGTACGCGGTTAAATAGAAAGTAAATTCCACGCCGAGATCATTTTGAGTCGAAAGATTTATAGGTATGATATTGGTAACTCCTGTTATTGTATCCAGGATCCTGATGCGCTCCACAACACCCTTCTTGTGCCGATAATAAACACCGGCAAGAAAGGAACCTTTTCCCCAATCTGTCAAATTGCCCATCTCAAGTGAATGTGAATATTCTGGTCTAAGATTCGGATTTCCGGTAAAATAAACCCTGGGATCTGTAAAATCAGCGAAAGGTGTCAGGTTCCTGAAGCCAGGACGATTGATGCGATAGCTATAACTTAGTTGCAGTGTATTTATGTCGCTCAATTCATATGAAAAACTTCCGGATGGAAATAGATCGAAGTATCGCCGCTTAGTGAATTGATTAGTTTTGGTAAGCCCGGTTTTCATATCGGTGAATTCTCCTCTTAACCCCAGCTGGTACGAGAACTTTTTAATTTTATTGCCAAGCATTCCATAACCTGCATACACTTTTTCTGTGAACTCCATATTATTATTGAACGCAGGCAATATTATCCATCCACCCCCGTTTGTTTGTTCTTCTACAAGGTATTCATTGGTGATATTTCTAACTGTTCCTTTAAAGCCAGTCTCGAAATTTCCCTCTTCACCAAAGGAAGTAACATAATCAGTTTGTAATAGTATATTATCCTCATAGGCAGGATTAGCCGAACGCTGGATCAGCATCGAACCTCCGTTTATATCACCCTCCGTGTAAGCGGAGCTTTCTTTTTCACCACTATTCGTCCATTTAAAATCAGCTGTCCATTCTTTGTCATTATTACCTTTAAATTTTTTTCGCAAGCTAAGTGACACTTCAGTATCCCTTTCGTTCTCTGTCTCGTCATCAATTCGTTGTATGGTTTTGGTGAGCTGACCAGCCGCATTATAGTCATCATATAAAATTGTATTGACGTTATGCTCTTTTCCTGCATCTATCAAAAACGAACCCGTTAGCGTTGTATTAGCGTTAATGAAGTAATCAATGCCCGCCATAAGGTTAACAGACTGATCGCTACGCATACGGTTACCGGTTTGGTTGTAAGCAAAGCTTGTATCATAACCACTATATCGCTGTGTTGAAAAACCTTCCCCTTTATTTTTCCGGTAATTCGTTCCAAAACTTGAGAATAAATTCATCTTTTGTGTCCGGTAATTTATACTGTACGCGCCGCTGAAATTAGAAGGATGACCAACAGTAACTGTAAAATTGCCATTGAATCCTCTCGTCTTATTTTTCTTGAGTATAATATTAATAATGCCTGTTTCGCCTGCCGCATCATAACGGGAAGAAGGGTTAGTTATAACTTCTATGCGATCGATCATTGCACCTTGAAGATTTCGCAATGCATCCGTGCTCCTGATGCCTGTTAA
>CBFGXP010000328.1:0-3224 GCA_965652775.1 uncultured bacterium | reverse complement strand
GTATAGGGCAAAAGAATTTGCAAGATCATTAATTCAGGATCTGCAAAATGATACAGCCGCCATAACAACTGAAAAAAAAACTGCCAGGCTATATATTTCGATAGTGGATAGTTTACTTAAACTCAGCAAATCTCCTTTAGAAGGCCGCCAGGCATCTGAATTTTCTTTTTACACCCGTTTTACTTATTGGACAGTTCCTGTTTCCTGGAGCCGGAACACATTTGAACAGATCAAAAATTCCGGCAGCCTGCGTTATTTTAAAAATGGACAGCTGTTGAAAAAAATGTTGGAATATGATGGAATCGTAAATGAGATCAACTTGGAATCCAATGCAAATAGCATAAGGGGCAACATGCTGCTACCACTGATCAATTCAATTATTGAACCAGTGCTTCACCACGAGTTATCAAAGCATTTCCTGGTCTCACTTGATATAATGTCAAATGAAACGAGGGAAAATTTCTTTTCTTATTATACCGGGTCTCTTGAAAATAAAAGGGAAAAAATAAGAGAGCTATTAAATATGGTTGTTGTGCAACAAAGAAACTTTCAATTCCAGATAAATACCCGGTGGAGGGACGCACAGGCGCTTGCAACCGAACTGATCAATGATCTTAGAAAAGAGTATCAACTGAAATAAAAATTTATGGAAGTACATGCCCACACACATACACCAAGAAAAAAATGGACCCATTATTTCTGGGAATTTCTCATGTTGTTCCTTGCGGTGTTCTGTGGATTTTTGGCAGAGTATCAATTGGAGCATAAAATTGAAAAGGACAGGGCCAAAGAGTTGGCAAAAAGTTTATTTAATGAAGTTTACGCCGACTCAATAGTGATGCAACAGGTGATTGCCGACCGGTTGCTTAAAGAACGAAGTTTTACGGAGTTTTCAAAATATGTGAGGGACAGCAGTCTTGAACAACCTTCCATTAGCTTCTATTATTCTTTTACAACTGCTTTTGTCAACCATAGAGCGATAATTTTTGAACCGAAAGAAGAAATATTACAACAACTGATCAACTCAGGCTCTCTGCGTTATTTCAAAAGCAGCCAGCTTGAAAAAGACATTAGTGCCCTGAATGTTTCCATTAAAAAGATCAAAAACAGAATTCAAAGAGAGATCACCTTTCTTGATTTTGACCTGCGTCCATTTCAACTTAAATATTATGACAACCATTGGTTAAATCAGCTGACCGGGTACGGTAAACTCACTGCGGCCGACGCCCTGGAGCAAAAAGATCTAAGTATGTTCTCGCCGCCACGCATCTTACATCTTGAGCAGTTTGATCGTAACGGCGCTGAAAATATTTCCCTCCAGGGATTGATCATGTCAAGTGGTACAAGAATGTTAGTGTTTACTGAATATTCAGAAGCAAACCATAACCTGTTAATGACCTTAAGAAAAGAATATCACCTGAAATAACTTATTAATGGAAGTACATGCACATACCCATACGCCCCGAAAAAAATGGACACATTATTTCTGGGAATTCTTAATGTTATTCCTCGCTGTGTTCTGCGGGTTTTTGGCGGAATATCAGCTCGAGCACAAGATTGAGAAAGACAGGGAAAAGATCTATATGCAAAACATGTTGGAAGACCTTGAAGCCGATACCGGCGTTTATGCAGATTATGCAGGCAGGAATGCAGTTATCTATGGCCTGGTGGATACACTGAAAGAGCTCATAAAAAGTCCGGACCGGAAAAAACATATAAGCAAGCTTGCTTACGTTTCACGAATACTTACTGCTAAATGGAAAAAAGTGGCACCGGTAAAAAGAACCTATGAAGAAATGAAAAGTTCCGGGCATTTAAGATTAATAAGGAAAAAAAATGTGGCGGGCAGTGTTTCTTCCTATTACAGCTCTTTGTCTGAACTGGATACTTACAATGACGTAGGTATGACATGGGCCAATAATTATGCACAAGCCATCGCAAAAATTTTTGACGGTGAGGCGCTGCTGAAAATTATAAAAGAAAAACGGGAGGTGAGTTTGACAGAAGATGTATTGCTTACAGAAGATCGGATAATCATAAACGAACTGCTTACAAGTGCAGGTTATTTTTTAGGGGCATTATCATTAAATGATAATGTGGCGGCAATCAGGAAAGATGCAGCGCAGCGGCTTATTGAACAGATCATAAAAGAATACAGACTCAAATAACTTTTATGGAAGTACACCACCATTCACACACGGCAAGAAAAAAATGGACACATTATTTCTGGGAATTCTTTATGCTGTTCCTTGCTGTCTTTTGTGGCTTTTTAGCGGAGAATCAACGAGAGCATTTTGTAGAACATCAGCGGGAGAAAAAGTATATGCGTTCACTTTTTGAAGATCTTAAAAGAGATACTGCTACTTTTCGAATTTCATCAATGTTGAAGACCAACACTTGTCGCAGAATTGATTCACTTATTTTGCTTTTAAAGAGCAAGTCGCCGGCAAACGAAAGCAGTAAGATATATTTCCTGGCAAGACAGATCCTTTACTCGGGAGGTCCACGGCTCACCGTCAATACCAAAACATTTGACCAGTTGAAAAACTCCGGCAACCTGCGGCTTATAAGAAATTCTGAAATACTGGATTCGATCTCTGATTACTATTATTCTGCGGCTAGTGGAGCAAGCGCACAGGATATGGTTTTTCAAAACCAACATGACCTGTTTTTGTCGCTTCATAAATTATTTGATGCGAGTACTTTTCAGCAGATGATGGACCCGGTTGAGATTTTTACGGTTCATGAACCGTTAATCAAACCGCCACTGCTTACAAATGATCCTGTTGTGATCAATGAAATTTGTACCCGCTATCATTTCACTTATGGAACTCACCGGGTAATTATGAATGAAAATAGCAGGTTGGCCCAAAGGGCTATCACCTTAATGAACGCACTTCAAAAAGAATATCACTTTAATTGAATTTTATGGAAGTACACCACCATGCTCATACCTCGCGAAAAAAATGGACACATTATTTCTGGGAGTTTTTAATGCTTTTTCTCGCAGTATTCTGTGGATTTTTTGCAGAGTATCAATTGGAGCATAAAATTGAAAGAGACCGGGCAAAAGAGCTGGCAAAAAGTTTTTACGAAGAACTTAAAGGGGATTCCACCAATATGGCCGTAAAAGTTCAGAGCAGGATCAAACAGGAAAAGGCCCTTATCTACCTGATGAAATATTTTAAAGACAGCAGCCTTACCCATGTTTCAAAAACCTTTGT
>CBFGXP010000327.1:0-3261 GCA_965652775.1 uncultured bacterium | reverse complement strand
CGGTAGGAGTCCAGTTATGATCAATCCATCCCATTATCCCGGTAACCGGTAAGGCTTTACCCTCAATAGGTTTGGACGGAACACCGGTAAGAACAGTGCCAACATCATTAGGCGCATCCTGCATATAATTTTGGATGCCTTCACCATACACGAAGCTTCCTCTGAATACTGTGCTCTTTGTTAAATTGATCACTGCGCTCAAATGAGCTCCCCAGCCAGTAGCACTTCCACTGAGATCACTACCGAACTTATTAACGCGGATATCCTCCCATTTCAGTGGGCGAAGGATACCTGCCAATTGAACGCTGCCCCATTTACCCCTTTTCTTAAAGTGTGCAGAAACATCAGGGGCGGAATTTCGACCTCTAACACTGTCCAGTTCAGGTGCCGAAATTGTTCCCTTGTCTGCGCCGGCACCCGGACGTTCCAGGGCAATCCATAATTCTTTGTCAGCATCGTTTATCGGCATATACCGAACTTGTACATTCCTGTAAAACACCATACCGCAAGGACCCCAGTATTCCAACGTGTTTGGCCATACATCTTCATCCATAAAAGGCGAGTGAGCCTGACCGGCAAGGAATTTTCCTAATTGACCGTAGGCATGGCGCAACCGCATTGTGGTTTGCCCTTCATCTGCACCGGTACCAAACATATCAAACTCAAACCTTACAGTCAGGTCACCCATTTTAGTGGGAGTGTAACCTTTCACACCAAAACGAGTTTGTCTTACACCAAAGAAAAATGTTCCATCCGGTGCAAACTGGTCTTTGTATTTGGGAAGACGGTTTAATCTCAACGCGTCGAACCACCTTGAGTCAATCTGGTCAAAATTGTACCCCATATCTACCATGGCGAAACCATACACTTCCAGGCTTTTTTGTGGTAATGAATCGTCTTGTGCATTTGCACTTATTACACTGCATGTGATGAAAAGAAATAGCATAATTGCTGTAAGGAACTTTTTTGTAAGGGTAATCATGGTTTTTGATTTAAATATTTGAGCAATGACTATTTGCTGAGTTTTAAAAATATTTTATCTGTGAGTTGCTAACAGAGAGAAAAGTCAAGATGAGTGTTTATCAAAGCAGCCACTTCATTTTCTCTATACCGCCGTGCTTTACTCTTTTTGTTAAAGTGTGTTTAGGTGGAGAGTGTTGTTTGAAACCAGTGGAGGTGGACCTGGTTAAAATTAACTGACAGCTGGTTCGTCCCGTCTAAGATTGGTGTAAGATTAGTCATGGTTTAAGATTTAGGTTTAAGTATAAATTAATTCCGTTCTTATTGATTCTCTTATTTAGGGTAAGAATTAGAAATTATACGGTGTATTCTAGTTAACAAACAAGCATTGCCTTTTGTTGGCAGGTATCAAAAACCTCGCTGGCACTTTACTAAAAAGTAACAGTCGATCTAATCAGGTTAGTAAGTATATACGCTTTCTCACGCTGTCGGTGTAACAGCTACTAAACATGAGCATCATAGAGTAATTACAGAGGGCAAGCCTTTATTAAATGCTTAATTAAATGTAAGATTAACAATCATATTATCCAAAAAAAAGTAGCTGATTATGTCGAAACAGTGTCACGAATATTAATTTATGTTAGTTACCAGATATTTTTTTTATTCATGTTCATACCCTGAATACTATTAAACCATTTGCCTATGCTTTTCTCAGTTATTTTTCTTCTCTTTCCTGGCCTTTCTTCTTTCTTCTCTTGCTTCTTTTTTTGCTTCCTTTTTTTCTTCACGAAATGCTTTTTTGTTTTCTTTCGACATAAGCACCGTTTCTTTCAGCCCTGCTAAAAGCGATTTAATAGTAATGTTGACAAATGACTTATGCATATCCCTTTCAGCCTTGAAGTTTACAACCCGGGTTGGCTGACCGTCTACAGGGTTTGCAGATGGTAAAATTGAGTTGGCTCCGAACGCAAGAACATCGCTTTTCCATTTTGCTTTTCCTTCAAGTTCCACATCAATATCGAGGTCATGATATAAAAATTTCATAGTACCGCCTGAACCGGTTCTAAAAACAGTACCTGAAAATGTCATTTCATCCACCACTCCTTTGTGAACGCTTGCAGGAGTATATGCTTCGATCAGTGGATTTAAACCAGCTAAATCAAATTTTTCAATTCTTCCATCGAAGCTGAATTTTGGTTCAGTATAACTGAAACCTAAACTTAGGTAGAAATGAGCTTTATTTTCAAGATACGCGTTGGCATTGAGTTGGAGCATTTCAGCCGATGAAAGATTGGTAATATTTTTTACCTCCACGGTTGCCCGGTGTATGTTAGCGGTTGCATAGCTACCATCCGGATTTCGTTCACGGTTAACAAGATTGATATTCTTTCCGGTTACCTTCTTTACTAATACCGGCGATGGAATACCCTTTATAGATTGACCAAGGTATTCGGGAAACTTGTTGGGATCTATGGGTTTTGATTTGTCTTTAAAAATTGAAGCGGATACTTTGTCGAGAACAATTTCATTGATAAATATTTTCCGTCTGAATATGAGCGAATCGAAATTCACACCCAACAAGTCCAAAGTGCCTACTGAACCAGAGAATTGTGTGCTTTGGTATTTGTTACGAGCCTGTAATGTTGCTTCACTAACATTTGGTTTAAAGACAACATCACTTAGTTTTATCGATCTATCCTTATAGGAAAGGTCGAAAGATTGCATGGTAAGCCTGAAAAGACTATCCTTAGTTTGAATAGCCAGGTCTTTTAAACCTGTACTAAAATCAGCAAAATGATAGATCGATGTATCAATGGTTTGCTCAACGTGAAGCGAATCGATATTTATTTTAAAATCCCTGAGCTTGATATGTCTTGATTTCATCCTCAGGTCACCTTCAAATTCGCCGATCGAAAGTTCAAAACTTTTATAGGATACTCTATCCTTGCCTGGTTGTTGATCGATCAAAATATCCCTTAATGAAATATTTAATTTTTTGATGTTGAATTCTCTTTCTTTTGCCGAATTTGAAACATGAAACGAGGCATCAGCCATGTTAAACTCTTTCAGAGAAAATGATTCAATGGATTTCTTATTGTTTTTTTTCTCTTTATCTGCAGTTATAGTAGTGTCTTTAAAAGGAAGGAATATCGGGATTTTATCTTCGATCCTTAGATCAACTTCCGGCTCTATTATTTCAATTTTTTCGAGCACCAGCTTGCCTTCTTTTATCAAGGTCCTTAGTTCAACATTTTTAAGGATCATTCTTTGCGTAGTGAGACTGAATGCACTGTTGATATA
>CBFGXP010000326.1:0-3263 GCA_965652775.1 uncultured bacterium | reverse complement strand
ATGCAATTTGCTCACCGGTAATAGTTGCAATTTTTTTTACTGTAGGTATGGCACCGATCAAATCTTCAATTGGAATTTTTCCTGCGGTATAACCAGCTCTGTCAGCCGAAGCACCTGCTCCGGCAATTGTTCCCCCTGTTGCTAAAATGATCACCCTTGGTAATTGTGCCTGGACCTGTGCAACAAGGATAATGAATGCTAATAGTGAAAGTAGCTTTTTCATGATTTTTTGTTTTAAACTATTATTGACTTTGTTAGCGGTTTACAAATTGATATTGTATTCGATACTTAATTCGTAGGGAGAGGAAAGTTTTTCAGCGGACATCAGCTTACTAAGTTCTTCTTTTATTAATTGAATAATATAAATCCTTTTAATTTTTATCAATGCCCGAAGACGGTGTGGGTACTGGCGTCTTTCCAGGATCATTTGCATGAATCCTTTCCCATTCCCTTACTTTTTTTCTTGCAGCATCGAACAACCGCTCATAGTTACCCTTCATCAACTTTTGTTTTGCCTCGGGAGTAAGTTTATCAAATAATGGTTTGTACATGGCCAATATTTTCAGGTATGATGCCTGGTCATTCGGCGCCATTTCATCAGTACCCATTAAAAAACGATCAGGATATTTATTAATAACAGCTGCCACGTTCGCCGTTGCTTCTGAGGTTTCGGTTACATATTTGGCTACTTCTGACCAGGAAATATCAATATAAACATGACTGTTTTCGGGGTTGGCAAGCGCCTTATCAAGCATTGCCATTTGATCCTTTACTGGTCTTACAATTCTGCCTACACCACAGTGTGCCCAGATGATTGGTGTATTACGATGACGAGCAAATAAGGCTTTGAGTTGTTCAACATCCCAATTCTCTTGCCCGCTTTTTGGAAAAGGCATATTGATATCATTGTGCAATATCACCAGCAATCCGGTTTCAGCACAAAAATCAAGAATGCGATCAAGCGCGGGATTATTCAATGTCGCTATCGGTCCGGCAACTTTTGACGAAACAAATTCTTTATGAATTGAAAATTCTCCAATGCCTGTAAATACTCCGGGAAATGTTTTCAGCACCCTTTTTATATGATCGGCCGCATACATGTCAGCAGGGTTAAATCCGGTTATCATCGGGTCAAACCTTGCCTGCTCTTCCTTGGTAAGCGATTTATACGCCATTGCTATATAGGCATCAGTAAAAGAATAATAATAAAGGGGATCGTCGCTGGCGAGATAATAGGTTGGTGCAAACTTGCCGCTGTTATTGTAATTCCAGGTTTGCTGAAGCGGAATTCCAAATAGTGCGACCCTTCCAACCTTATTTCCCATTATTTGAAGGAACTTACGGATATCGGTTCCTTCCTGTACATAGTTGGTTAAGTGAAAATGAGAATCGTTGAGAATAAATGAATCCTTGCTCATGTTTTTATTTGCCTGTGCAAGCCCGCTATAAGAAATTAAAAACAAAAAGACAGGAACAACTATAATTTTACTAAATAATGGAAGTGAAGTGTAAGTCCGGGTTTTTATAAAATAAATCTGTTTCATGATGTTCTTTTAAAACTTGAACTTATTCGATTGCCATTTTTTTCCTGTTAAAAGTTAAGTTCCAAATCAAGATTAAAAATAGTTCCGTTGGCACCAACAGTATATGGATATGCCAAACCACCAACAGGACATTTATTCATGAATGTAACCTGACCGTTCAAACGTGTAGAAATCGTTTTCTTAAAGGGAAAAAAATTAAACCCAAATCTCAATTCTGATGGATCGCCATATTGCCCAAAGATTTTTGAATACGTTGAGTAAAGTTGAAGCTTTTTGGGAAGAATCATTGCTGAAGCTAATAGCTGAAATCCATTGTCAAGAAGATGATCTAAAGCCATGGGAGAACCCAGTAATTTGAAATTATCGATCCTCCTCCAATAATATTCTCCTTCAAGAGCAAAACCCTTAAGCTTGGCACCAGCGTCGACGCAAAACATTTGGTCCCGGGCCTCATCAATTTGTGTTCCCGGATTAAATAAGCCGGGCAGAAAAATAGAACTACCGTCGGAAACCCTTAAGGATACATTTTCAAAGGCATCATTAGTGGGCTGTCCTTGTCGCGTTTCTTCACTTCGGGTGTAATGAGCACCTACCCTTGTCGCTATTTCCTCATGTTGATCGTAGTCACCGTAGGAGCCATTGAACATACCATACTCACCGGTAGTTGGCAAAAAAATAAGTCCTCCTGCTACTGTACTAAGTTTGTTATCGATCTGACCGGCATCAACTCCCAGGGTGCTCATGTTGTTTCCAAGCATGATCGTATAGCTTAGTTTTTTTACAATTTCACCTCTTGCTTGTATCCCACTCGTATAAGAAGGACGCATATATTCATCCGCGATCATACGGTTATCGACGGACAGCCAAAAAGGAAAGTTGCCCTCAGTACTTCTTACTCCGGGGAGCGACATTATACCTCCTGTAAGTCTAAAATGCTTACTAAAATTGTAGGAAAGATTACCGGCGACAACTACCTGGGCTCCCTGTCCCTGGGATGCATTGCTGGTCCATACATATAAGAAATAAGTGAACTTCGGATCAAAAGCCCAACCGGTAAAGTAAACACTTACTTTCTGTATCTGTATGTCCTGTCTGGTATCCACCGTTTGCGTTTTTCCGAAACCATCTGTGTAGGTTTCATCAATCAATTTTTGGTTAAGGTATCGCACATAGGTATAGGGCCGGATATTAAGTTCACCAAACTTTGACTTGGCCACCCTATGACCTTGCATCATTCTATAAGGAACATATTTACTTGTATCATCAATGCTGGCATCCTGTGCTTGTACTGTACTGCATAATGAAAGAATTGAGACAATTATTATTATGCTACGACAAAATGGAAAAGCTTTCAATTTCATAAGTTCAGTTTAATGGTAATATCCGGATGCAGTATTAAATCGTCTTACGATTCAAAATACCTATCTGATCAAAATGGCGTCATACCATTTTATAAGGCGGATTAAAAAATTACTTATTGAAAACAAAAAAGGGACCTCTTACTTCAAAAATTTATACTGCATAGAGATCCCTTTTTCAAATAACTATTGAATTATTTCTTTGGTATGATCTGGTAAGGATTTACTCCTAATTGTTCAATTATGTATTTAATAGTCGCAATTGCTTTTGCACTATTACCGGCAGGTGTTAATGGAGGAGAGATGACTGCAATTCCAAACTTGCCGGGAACTACAGCAATGATACCGCCACCAACTCCGG
>CBFGXP010000325.1:0-3347 GCA_965652775.1 uncultured bacterium | reverse complement strand
TGCAAGTTCCTGAAATAATTGGTATGAAGATCCGGAAAGGGAAAATTGAGCAAACGATTGCTATTGGTTCCGAAGGGGAATGAGTAAGAAAACCTTTGAGCAAAAGGTAATTCTGTTTCTTCAGGTTTTGAGGTCATGAACTCATTCCTGATTGAATTTTCTCTGATCTTACCAGCCAATCTTACATTATCATCAAATAAAAATTCGTTTACGAAATTCGTAAACATAAGCTAATTCGCAGCACCCGATTGAATATCAAAAAAATCGCAAACGGTTATATAGCAGTACAGGCAAACCGTGTTTTCACCTTCTCCATTTCCGGTCTTCTTACCCTTGAAACTTGGTAAGATTATCCTTTGCTTGCCTGTTGAATGCATCTACAATTAATAAATTATAAATTTTTGTTATGAAAAAAATGATATTTACAATTGGCATCCTTGCTTCCGTTTTAATAGTAAATTCCCAACCAATTCTTTATGGAACAACACAAGGACTGGGGGGCAGCCCGGTGTCGACAATTTCAAAATACACATCAGCAACTACTACTTTAATTGCTGCTCATACGTTGCAAAAAGATGGAGCTGGACCTAATTATGGGTTACTAAAGGCGATCAATGGAAAGTTATATGGGGTTACAGAAGGAGGCGGTAATAATGAATACGGGATAATTTTTTCTTTTGATCCATTAACTTTTACTTATAAGAAGTTACACGATTTTGATGGTGTCAATGGACGTAATGCGAGAGCAACTCTTATACAGGCAAGCAATGGGAAACTTTACGGTACCACCGCCTATGGTGGAAGCTATAATTCCGGGACTATTTTTTCATTTGATCCGTCAACTTCCACTTTTCTAAAAGTTCATGATTTTGATCATACAAATGGTTCTCATCCTTTTTATAATAACAGCTTAGTACAGGCAGATGATGGTAAACTGTATGGCATGACTAGTGAAGGAGGTCCTTTCTATGGCGTTATTTATTCATTTGATCCATCAACTTCTGTTTTTTCCAAGCTTTATACTTTTGACTATACAAATGGTTCTTATCCTGTTGGTAGTTTAATACCACAAAGTGATGGTAAATTTTATGGAAGAACCAACGGCGGAGGTAATAATGCAGCCGGTGTCATTTTTTCATTTGATCCTGCAACTAATATTACAACGAAGCTTTACGATTTTAATAATAATACGGGAGGTCCGCCTAATGGCGGCTTAACGCAAGGCAACGATGGGAAACTGTATGGTATGACCACGTTAGCTGGCATTTATAATGCTGGTATTATTTTTTCATTCGATCCTGTTTCATCAACCTACGTAAAAGTTCATGATTTTAATATAATTCATGGTGGCTATCCCAATGGGAATACCTTGTTAAAGGGAATCGATGGCAAGCTGTATGGAATGAATAGTGGCGGTGGAAGCAATAATAAAGGAGTTATTTTTTCTTATAACCCATCAACATCCAACTTTTCGAAGATTTATGATTTTGCTGATGGAGCTCCCGGTGCTAATAACTTAATGCAGGCACCTGATGGTAAACTTTATGGCCTTAATGGTTCAGGTGGTAACACGAGTGGTGCCATTTTTTCTTTTGATCTTATCACAAACAGCTATCTTAAATTAAAAGATTTTAATGGCGATGAAGGAAATAATGTTTGGGGTAGTTTGATGAAAGCAAGTAACGACATGCTTTATGGAATGTCTGGCAATGGCGGTATTTCTAATAATGGAGTTATTTTTTCTTATAACCCTTCGACTTCAATTTATACTAAACTTGTCGAGTTTGCTGGCCGTGGTACAGGGTTTACACCAATTAACGGACAAAATGCATATGGAAAGTTAATACAAGGCAATAACGGAAAGCTTTATGGTATGACTTATCAGGGCGGAAATTTTCAATCCGGTGTTATTTTTTCACTAGATCCTTCAAATGCGCTTTACACTAAACTTTATGACCTTAATAGAAATAATGGTGGCGGAATAACTTTGGGAAGTTTATTGCTGGCGAGTAATGGTAGCCTCTACGGCATGACATTGTATGGTGGCACAAATGACAAAGGTGTAATTTTCTCTTTTAATCCCTCCACTTCTGTTTATACTAAGCTTATAGATTTTAGTGGGAGTAATGGAAGAAATCCTTATGGAAATAGTCTTATGCAGGCAAGAAATGGTAAGCTTTACGGGATGACACAATCAGGAGGTAGTAGTAACTTGGGAGTAATATTTTCATACGACCCTTTTAATTCTGTTCACACGAAACTTTACGATTTTGATGGAACATCCGGACGCAGCCCTGGAGGTGATTTAATGCAGGCAGGGGATGGCAAACTTTATGGATTGACGGTAGGTGGCGGCATACACGATATGGGGGTTATTTTTTCTTTAGATCCGACAACTTCGGTTTATACTAAACTTTATGACTTTGACAGCCATACTGGTAAATATCCTTTTGGTGGTTGTCTCATGCCGGGAAGTGATGGCAAATTATATGGAGTTACAAATGGTGGAGGTGCCAGTAATTACGGAGTTCTATTTTCATTTGATCCCGTAACGCATGTCTATACTAAGCTCAGCGACTTTGATGGAAGCAACGGAGCTTACCCATTATTAAGCACTCTTGTAGAGATCGGAGTTGCACCCACTATTGAAACTATTTCTTTGAAGACCGGTTATTGTGAGGGGGCTTCATTTAAAGTTCATTTTATTACGAAGGGTTCATTTAATTCAGGGAATGTTTTTACTGCGCAGCTCAGTGATGCCTCAGGAAGCTTTGCTTCTCCGACAAACGTTGGTAGTGTGGCAGGAATTACAAATGGAAATATAAATGTAATTATTCCTGCAAACACAGTCTTAGGTTCTGGTTATAGAATAAGAGTAATAGCAAGTAATCCAGCTATTGTTGGCAGCGACAATGGATCAGATTTTTCTATTTCTTCGAATTTCACAGCTTCAATTCCCGATGCAAAAGCCTTACCGAATGGAGTCCTCGTCAATACAGTTTATTTAGGGTATTCTCCTGCATCTTCAATTACAATAATAGCAGATTCTTCAATAAGCAATGGTAACTATTTATATATGTGGAGCAACGGATCAACATCACAAGCGATCACTGTAAGTCCTACTGTAACCACCGGGTATTCCGTGACAATTACAAATGAAAGTGGTTGTTTTGCGACAACAAGTAAGATCATAAACGTAGTTGACGTCAGTTGCAGCAATGGTAAAGTTTATATGTGTCATATAACAGGTAACAGCAATCATGTAAATACAATTTGTATTGATAATAGTGCTGTAGCATCACATCTTGGGGCCGGCTGTTCACTAGGAGAATGTACTGGCAGCAGAA
>CBFGXP010000324.1:0-3387 GCA_965652775.1 uncultured bacterium | reverse complement strand
GCACTAACAATTCTATAATCCTCGAGGTACTGGCTTGTAGTACGCACTTTAGCATTGTTAAGTGAAAGCAGCGTAGGTATATCAAGATCAGAACCACTTGATGTAAGCCTGTCATATTTTGTATCGCGAACATCATTTCCTATTCGAAGAACAGTATTGAATTTAGAACCCCAGTCTTTTTTGAAAGTTCCAATCAAAGTGGATGTCAATATCCTGTTACTTATGCGGAATTCATCAACAAAACCGGTTCCATTATCTGCAAAGTGAAGTTCACCTGCCAAACCTAAAGGACCTCTGCCCGCATGACGCCTGAAATCAGCATAATAATCCATACCAATTCTATAATCAAGATCAAACCATTTAACAGGAGATAAAGTAAAAGCAACATTACCAATGAAACGATTTACGTTATCTCTGAACTGGTTGACATAAGTACCATAAATTGGATTATCCCTATAACCTTTCATGGTACCATCTGGTTTGATATAATCCCTTACATCGACCCTGGGAGACCAATAACTCAATTGCTCATTAAACCTGTCGGCATTCACTCTTAATCCGCCAGAGTTAATAAAATTTACAGACGGGGCAATCCTCAATTTTCCAAATTTAAACTGTCCCCCAACCCGTGCCGAAATATTTCGGTAATCGGAATTTGGTATGGTACCATTTTGTTTAAAATAAGAAAATGAAGAATTAAGTAACGCATTGGGTGTTCCGCCGGAAATGTTCAAACTTGTACGGAATTGATTTCCCTGTTGGTAGCCTCTTCCATAATGATGGTATAAAAAATCATTTTGGGTGGGATCTATTTGTTTCACCTGCTGAACAGTTGGTCCCCATGCGCTGAAAATCGTTGTGGGGTCATATTCAGGAACTCTTGACGTTGTACCGACGAATCCCTGTGAAAACTTGGATTGTACTTCAGGAAGCATATCTACTTCATCAATACCGTAAGTAGTGCTAAATCCAATCCTCATTTTACCTGCCTTAGCAGTTTTTGTTGTAATTACTACCACACCGTTTGAGCCTGCCTGCCCGTATAAAGCCGTAGCAGCACCGCCCTTCAAAATTGAAATACTTTCAACATCATCAGGATTGATATCGGCAGCACGGTTAGATAATCCGCGAAGTGAACCTGAAGTAGATACAGTGGTTGTACTGTTATCCATCACTATACCATCTATAACAAACAATGGTTGGTTATCTTTATTAGGGTCAAGAGATTTTATCCCCCGTATGATTATTCTTGTTCCTTGCCCGGGTGCACCGCCACCACTATTGATTTGTACTCCGGCAGCTTGTCCTCTTAAAGCATTTACAATATTGGTTTGTTTGGTTAGAGAAAGCGCCTCCCCGGAAACTTCCTGTGCGGAGTAACCCAGGGCTTTTTTTTCTTTCCTGATACCAAGTGCTGTTACAACCACTTCCGACATGCTGCCTGACGTGCTCAGACTAACATTATAGGTATTACCAGTACCGACAACCAGTTCCTGTGTTTGTCTTCCTGCATAGGAAAAAACAAGAATAGGGCTCGTACTAGTTACGGCAATGGAAAATAAACCTTGTTCATCAGTAGAAGTTCCGTTTTTGGTGCCTTTCTCCATTACGGTAACAAAAGGAAGCGGGGTTCCTTTTTCGTCTGTAACGCTTCCAGTTATTTGCCGGGATTGACCCAATGCAAGTATGGGCATGGTAATGCATAAAACCCACCATGCAAACAGGAGTGATTTTCTCATAATGCGATGTTTAAATTATAATTGGTATTTGAAAACTAATTGGCAGGGCCGGAAGATTAAATCAGCAAAATCCTATGGATAACCACGCATAAATCAGCATAACCATTATAAAATTGCGGAAATTTTATGAATTGCAGCAACATTGTTTCACACAAATAAAAATTCTACAACCCGATAATTGAGGCGTATAATCGAGATTCTTTAAACAAAAAATTTATCGTCTAGTTATACGAAGACTTATTTTTTTAGTCAGTTACTTACCTGACGAATTCACCATTAGAAAAATGTAAAGTCCTAAAATAGGTTGACAAGTTTTTAAATAGACCCAACTGCCTCTGGTGGTTGGGTTTTTTGATGTAATTGAGTTGGTGTTTTCAAAGATAAGGCAAGGTGTGGCCGATAGTTGTTGTAAAGGTCAATGGCTTGCTTTACAGAGTCAATGGTCAGCTGTTTAGTTTTCAGGGTACTGTCCAGGCAAAATTCTTCCTTGATGGTTCTGTTCATTCTTTCTGCAAGTGCATTTTCATAAGGATCTGATTGTTCCGTCATACTCATTTGGATATGATCAGCATTGGCAACACAGACATACTCACTGCTGCAGTATTGTAGCCCTCTGTCGGAGTGATGGATCAGTTTTCTATCAGGATAAAGGCGATGGTCAATGGCCATTTTCAAGGCTTGCGCTACAGTGGTTGCTTCCATGTTATCACAAATGGAGTAACCCATGATTTTTCTGGAAAACGCATCTGTGATCATGGATAAATAACAATTGCCTTCCTCGGTTTTCAGATAAGTAATATCGCTCACCCAAAGCTGCTCAGGAGCTGTAAGGTGTAAGTCTTTTGCAATGTTTGGATACTTTCTCATCCAGTGCCTGGAGTTGGTGGTTTTTGTATAGCGCCTCTTGGGTCGAATCAAAAGATCGTTTTCTCTTAATAGCTTAAAGAGCTTGTCCCTGCCGAACTTAATGTTCTGCAAGCGCAGCTGCCCACCGATCAGATGGTAAGTTTTTCTACCACCTATCCTGGGAAGTAACTTTCGCTCTTTCAACACTAAAGCCTTTACCTGTTCTTCTTTGCAGGTCCTTGTTTCGGCTTCCTTTTTTTGCTTGTAGTAGTACTGACGAGTGTAATGAAGTGTCTCGGCGATCAGGCCGACGGTGAAGCCTCGTCTTGCTGTTGCCCGGAAGCATTCGACAACAGCTCCAAATACTTTTTTCTGATGTCAATCCCTAATTTTTCATCTGCTATCTCAATAGTCTTTTCCAAAATTTCATTCTTCATCTCAAGGCGTTTGAGCTTCTTTTCCAGTTCCCTGATCTGCTTTTGAGGTGTAAGTTTTCCTTTCATGGGATTTTCAGTTTGCCAGTTCAAGCTACCATGTTTTCTTAACCAGACCAAAACCGTAGAATTACCTTGAATCTCATATTTCCTTTGAGCCTGCTTCCATGTAAGCTCGCCTTTTTCCACCTCATAAATCACCTGTAATTTGAATGCTAAACTGTAATCCCTTTGAGTCCTCTTAACTCTACGTGAAGTTGACTGTCCTTCCATAATTGATAAGATTTGTGTCAACTTATATTAGGACGAGGCATTTAATACATAATAAAAAGGCCGTCGATGACGGCCTTTTTATTATTTGAGGTCAA
>CBFGXP010000323.1:0-3398 GCA_965652775.1 uncultured bacterium | reverse complement strand
GCTACCACGAGCGGTCTTTCATGAACTTATCCAGTTCTTGTCTTGTCATTGGAAGCTTGCCGGGGTTTTCGTCAAGCCATTTCAAAAAATCTTTTTTGATCTCATCTGTCCATTGCGTATCTATCTGTCCGGGTGTATATTTTCCTTCACGTAAACGCTGATGACCGAATTGATCCCTTAATGCAATAAATTCAGCATTCAGCACAACCGTATCTAAAAGATGTGCCGGGATAAAAACGACGCCACCTTTTTTGGCCAACACTGCATCGCCGGGCAACACCGTAGCTCTGCCAATACGAATAGGAACATTGATTCCGCCAAGCATCATTTGCTGTATATAAGAAGGATCATACCCTTTCATCCAGGCATTGAATCCTTTTATGTCAGCAAGCCCTTCAACATCTCTTACTGAACCATAAAAGATCACACCCCGTAATGATTTTGCATAAATGGCATTTCCAAGGTTGTCACCTATCAATGTACCATCCACAATTTTTCCATAACTATCCGCTACATAGATATCGCCATTCTTCAAGACATCAATAGGCCATGAGTTGGTAGCACCAATACGTTTTTCTGTTTTACCGATATCTTTTATGATCTTATCTACATCAGGTCGCATCGGCATGTATTGCGCTGTTACTGCTCTTCCCGTCATTGCGGAATCAGGATTCAATACCATCCAATCACCTTCAAACTGGTTTTGATACCCTTTGTTACGAAGAACTCCCCATGCTTCTTCCAGGCGAACAGCTTTCAATCTTTCCAGCATCCTATCAGATACCTTAGGTCTTCCATCCGGAAAACGTTCACCTTTCCAATCAGGGGTATAGCCTTTGATCTGATCGGCGGTAAGGGTTACCTGCTGCGCTGTTATTGTTAATGAGAAATACAACAGGACGATCATTTGCAACATTCTCTTTTTCATATAGCGTGATTTTAATATTTGAAAATTGTTCTACTATTTATTGAAGGTTGGCGATCTCTTCAAATTCCGGCGCCAGCTTGGTGCTTAACCGCTCAAAAATTTTAAAGTACTTCATATACGCATTGTGGTTTTGTTTTTCAGGTAAGTGTTCGTCCGGCAGTACAACTGTTTTTGCAGCTTCATCTAAATTTTTGTAAATACCCATTTCGGTGGCAGCAACAAGAAAAGCTCCGAAACTAACACTATGAAAGTTTTGTCTTAATTGTACAGGCTTATTAAAAATATCAGCGATCATCTGCGTACAGAAAGGAATATTGGCAAAACTTCCATTGATCGAGAGTCTCTTGATACCACGATGTTCTTCCAACGTTTTTCCAATACTATAGATCTCGTATAATATTCCTTCAATCGTCGCTCTTATCAGATGTTTTCTTTCATGTTTTATATTCAAACCAAAATAAACGCCTTTTGCATTGGCATTCCATATGGGTGCTCTTTCGCCCAATAAATAAGGAAGGAATATTAACCCTTCAGAACCTGCAGGAACTTTTGATGCTTCTGTAATCAGGTCCTGCATGCTATATTCAATGTCAAAGGGGTTTTTAAAATCGCCGAATTGCCTTGTGTACCACTCGAAAATTACTCCGCCATTATTAGTTGGGCCGCCGGAAACATAGCGATCTTCAGTAAGCAGGTAATTAAAGAAACGTTGTTTATCATCTTTTAAAACTTTATCACCCATTACCCTTACAGCACCACTATCTTCAATAGTTATGGTTGCTTTGCCTTCTCCTTTTACACCATCACCCAATATTGCCATGCAGCCATCGCTGGAACCGACAATTAATTTGGTATCCGCAGGAAGTCCAAGTGAACTTTGGTATGCTTTTTTTAATTTACCCGGAGGTGTAAACACAGGAACAAGATCAGGCAGCATAGCAGTCGTGATCCCTGCAAACTTTAAGGCATCAGCATCCCATTTTATTTTATGAATATTCAACAAGCCCGTTGCAGACGCAATGCTATAATCAATGATATATTCATCAGTAAGCTGTTTAATGATATAACTTTTGATCGATAAGAACTTACTTGTTTGTTTGAACCTTTCTTTATCATTATTTTTTATCCATGCTATTTTCATTAATGGGGACATTGGATGCAGTGGAGTTCCGGTAGCCGTATAAATTGTTTTTCCCAGTGCTGAAGTTTTTAACTTATCCGCTTCTTTCTTTGCCCTGTTATCTGACCACGTGATTGCATTGCCGAGCGGATTTCCGTTTTTGTCGACCGCCAGCACACTATGCATTGATGCGCTAAAACAAATAGAAGCCACTTTATATTTCTTTGGATGAATGTGTTCATTCAATAAATTTTTTAACGCATACAACATGGTGATGAACATCTGGTCTGGATCCTGTTCACTGTAATCCGGTTGCGTGTGGAAAGTAGGATAGTAGCCGCGTTGCGAACCGATCACATTACCGTTCAGGTCAAATGCAAATACTCTTACTGCATTTGTGCCGAGTTCGATGGTAATTATACATTTCATAATATGACGATTAATCTTGTGACAAATTATTTTTTCTAAACTCACTAGGCGTATAGCCGGTAAGCTTTTTAAATGTTGTGGAAAAATGTTGTGATGAATAGAACCCGGTGTCTAAGGCAATGTCTGTTATACTCACCTCTTTTTTCTTTAGCAATTTGATCGCTTCCGAGACGCGGATATTGATCAGGTAATTGAGCGGTGTAAAACCAGCATAGTTCTTTACTTTTTCATTGAACAGGGTAGTGCCCATACCTGCAATAGCTGCCATTTCTTCTACTGTCCACTGGTGTGAAAGGTTTTGACGCAAGGCCTGCTCGAGTTGCATGAATACTTTTGGAAAATCTCGTGCCCTGTTATTTTGTTTTGTAAGATGCCTTGTAATGATGATAAACAACTCGTCGATAAGTTGATTCGCTCTTGTAGAATAACCGATCTCCTGGTTAAATATTTCATCATGTATATACCGCAATATTCTTCCCACTTCAGATAATTTTGAAAGCACAGGCATTTTATTCATTAAAAGAACTTTGCTGATGGCCTGGCTTTCTGTTTCCGAAAGGCTGCTCCATCTTCCTGGTAGCAACGCATGTGTTCCATGATTTTGAATTCTTAAATGTATCCATGATATACTGCCGATCTCAAGTACTCCTTTTTCACTGCCGAATTTTTCATTTGGCATGATCAATGAAACATCGCCAGGATAAAGTATATATAATTCGTCATTAATATTCCATTCAAATTTTCCTTCATTTACATAATAGATGCGAATACACTCAGAAACAGATTGAGGAAATGAATGAAGATGAATTGCCTGGTTTTTTTTTGCACCAAGCTCTATGATGTGCGGGAACAATTGTAATTCCCCCGAAAGCCCTTGTTGAAACACAAATTGGTGCATGCAGTCGTTAAGTTAAGCAATCG
>CBFGXP010000322.1:0-3427 GCA_965652775.1 uncultured bacterium | reverse complement strand
GCCAATTTTACAATGAACAGGAAACTCATTCGTGACCTTGCGAGTAAAGAATTGGGTATAAGAACTGCAAAATATTTTTATGCTACAACATTTGAAGGATTTACAAAAGCAGTAAGTGATATTGGTTTGCCTTGTGTAGTAAAACCCTTAATGTCTTCTTCGGGCAAAGGACAGAGTGTACTGAAAGATAATAATGAGCAGCAAAAAGTTTGGGAGTATGCCATTAGTAATTCAAGAGGAGATATCCATGAAGTGATCATTGAAGAATTCATTCCTTTTCATAGCGAGATCACTTTGCTGACAGTTACGCAGGAGAACGGGGATACATTATTCTGTCCCCCGATCGGACACAGACAAGAAAGAGGAGATTACCAGGAAAGCTGGCAGCCGGTAACAATTACCAAAGAGGATTTTGATGATGCCTGCAGAATGGCAAAACAAATAACAGCGGCTTTAACGGGCCCGGGAATTTGGGGAGTGGAATTTTTTCTTACACACAATGGCGTTTATTTTTCTGAATTAAGTCCAAGACCACATGACACCGGCATGGTTACGTTAGCGGGAACACAGAATCTTTCAGAGTTTGAATTACATGCAAGAGCAATTCTTGGTTTGCCAATTCATCATATACACCTTGAAAAAGCAGGAGCCAGCGCAGTGATATTGGCAAATAAGACAGCGGAACAATTTAAGATAACGGGATTAGAGAAGGCATTGGAAGAACCTAATACCGACGTCAGGATCTTCGGGAAACCAACAACAAGACCCTACCGTCGTATGGGTGTTGCATTGGTGCATGATGACCTGAATGCTGACATAAACGCGGTGCGTAAAAAAGCAAAGGATACTGCAGACAAAATTTTAATTAAATAATTATGGAGAAAATAAACCTTGCGGAAAAATTCTCACAGTTCTCAGAGCATTATAGTCCGAAAATTGCCGGGGAACTTAACGGGCAAATGGTAAAACTTGTAAAGTTCAAGGGCCCGTTTGTATGGCATCATCATGATAATGAAGATGAGTTATTTTATGTAGTAAAAGGAAACTTTGATATGGAATTTCGGGATAAGACAGTAACCATAAATGAAGGAGAATTCATCATTGTGCCTCGTGGCATTGAACACCGACCCAATGCAAAAGAAGAAGTGCATGTTGTTTTGTTTGAACCGGGGACAACGTTGAATACGGGTAATGTGAAGAACGAAATGACAATAGAAAATTTGGGGAGGGTTTGATTCATAATATCTCTTTCATTTTCAGGACAAAATTATTGAACTCCAATAACGGGTTAAAAGCAACATCTAGTTTCTGCCAAGTTCGAGCTTATCGAGAATAGTATTGAGCGTCGCCATAGTAAATGGTTTTTTGAGAAAGTAGTTGATACCTTCTGCCTTTGCTTTTTCTTCTATCCATTTCGCTGAATCGGCTGTCATCATGATAATTTTTATCTCTTCATCTGCGAGATGAATATTGCGAATAAAGTTTATACCTAACCCATCCGGAAAGCTATTGTCGAGAAAAATAACAGTAGGCTTCATGTAACTAAGGTATTCTTCAGCCTCGTGTAACGAATAGACAGGGAGGGTCAATATCTTCCTCGCTTCGAGCATCGGAATTAATAGACTGCCAAGGTCTTCATCATCATCAATGATCATCGCTGTTTTAGCTAACATTTCGTAGGGTTCAATTAGTGTTAAGTTTGGAGAACAAAAATTCAGCCTGATTTTAATACTGACTGTTTTCTGACCCGCACAAAATTCCTTTTCTTATAACTGAGGATAATTCTCCACTATCAATAAATTTTGGGGTTTTATGTCACAGGTAAAGTTTCTAGATGTAACGGGAGAAATACTATAGTAATAGTTGTATAGGGATAAAAATTTCTGTTCCGTTTGTCTGGCATCATCACGACAACGAAGATGAATTGCGGAAGATCGCCCAATGGAAAAGAAGAAGTCGATGTTGTATTTTTTGAACCGCTAACAACATTGAATACGGGGAATGTGGAGAATGAGATGACGCCTAGAAATTGGAAAAAATATGAGGTTCGGTCCTCCCGGATATGCTATGTTTTTGAATTGTTTTTTAAAATAAAAGAGAGGATCAAACCGACCAGGTGAATACCGAAGAGAAAAACGCTTATTAGCGTCCCATAAAAACTTATACCACTAAAGAAACTTCCAATGCGGCTGTCTTCTCCGCCTAACCATGCAAGTAAAAGGCTAACGGCAGATAAAATGAAAGAATATTGAAGTAGTAAAAAAATGTATTTTGAATATTTTTGAATGAAAGAAAGGGTCAAAATGATTATATAAATAAAGACAAGAAAAAGTCCGATTAACGCCATGTAAAAACTTACAGCACTAAAAAAATTTCCAAAGACATTATCTTCTCCACCTAACCACCCAAGCAAAAGGCTAATGGCTGATATGATGAAACAAATCGAAAGCGTTAAATAAAAGTATTTCGAAATTCCCCGCATAGAATCAAATCGTAATTAAATTTAAGAAACTTTACGGATACTTCTGCTCTGCCTGTGAGAACTCGGAAAGACACGGTTCAATTCTAAGGATTAATTTTCGCCGCCTCCCAGCCGATCATTGCAGTTTTTCTTACACCTCCCCAATGGTATTGCCCAAATTCTCCAGTTGACCTGATGACCCTGTGACATGGAATTAAAAACGCAACAGGATTATCGCCGATGGCTGTGCCAACTGCTCTTGATGCACTGGGATTGTTAATTGAAGTTGCAATGCCTGAATATGTTGATACATCTCCCATTGGAATTTTTAACAATGCTTCCCAAACTTTTATCTGAAATGGAGTACCCTTTAAATGCAATTTAATTTTTGAAAGATCCTTCCAGTCCTGTGTAAAAATGAATAAAGCATTTTGCTGGATCGTATCAACAACTTGCCTGTATTGTGCCTTTGGAAATTGTAATTGCAATTGTTGGAGTGCATCTTTTTCATCATCTGCAAAGGCAAGATGGCAAATTCCTTTTGCCGTTGAAGCAACGATAATATTTCCAAACGGAGTTTCTGCAAAACTGTAATTGATATGTAATTGTTCGCCACCATTTTTATACTCTCCCGGAGTCATTCCTTCAATACTGATAAACAGATCATGTAAACGACCTGAACCAGATAAGCCAGTTTCATAAGCCGCATCACTTACCGTATGTTGTTGCAAAAGCTTTTTTGCATGCTGCAAACTGATGTATTGTAAAAATTTCTTTGGACTTACACCTGCCCAATCTTTAAATAATCGTTGAAAATGAAACGGACTTAAATAAACTTCTTTTGCCACAGCATCAAGATCCGGTTGCTGCTGAAAATTTGAATGTATAAATTCGATAGCTTTTTTTATGCGTTCGTAGTCTGTCATTGGTTTCAATTTAACACAAAACTATTTACAGGCAAAAGTC
>CBFGXP010000321.1:0-3438 GCA_965652775.1 uncultured bacterium | reverse complement strand
AGCTCACCGATGAGATCAAACGGAATGTCATCAGGTTTTTTATACCGGATACAACTCTTACCCATGTCCAATTTTTTTGGAGAAGCTTTTGCATGTTGTGTCACAAACCATTTGTGCAATGCAGGGTCCGCATAGATCCCCATATGGTATACAGCTATAAAATTCTTTTGTGATGCGATCCCAATAAAAGGCAGTGGATCTTTTGGATTGCAATGATAACCCGCCGGGTAAATCGAATGCGGAACACAATAGCCCATCATTCCATAACCCATGGACTCTTTAAAGCCTTTCGGGATATTCCTTTTAATTACTGAGCGCAGCTTTGTAAAAGCTTTCTGTCTTTCTTCGGGCATTTCGGCAATATAAGCCTCAGGAGTCGGTGCTTTTGATTGCATAAATTTTTATTGTTCAAAAAATTGAATAAGGTTGTCGTCAGGATCGTTTACTAAAAATGTTTTTTTGTTGTTGACAGGATCGGTGACCATTCTTCCCGTGAATTTAATATTTTGATCTTTTAATCGCTGAAATAATCCATCAATATCTTTTACCACAAAACCCAATTTCGTGAAACCCCTGATCCTTGTCTTCTGTGGGTATTTCTCAAGAATGCTGCTTCCTGACAAACTTGAATCCACCTGGATCAATTCGATCAGCATTTCTTTATTATGCAGATTAGCCTGGATAAATCCTCTTTCGGGCGCATCTGTCCTGTTTCTTAGTTCTAGCCCAATTACTTTTTTATACCAGGCTATTGATGAATCAATGTTGCTGACGACAATTGCAGAAAAAAATGGTTTCATATCCTGCGCATGCATGATACCACCGGTAATAACAAAAAAAATAAATATCAGCTTTTTCATAGTTAAAAACTAAGGATTCTAAAAAATTCAGGCCATGGCCCCATTTCATCTTTATATTGCTTAGCCATTACTCTTGTGATTTGAGCGATATGGGTCAGGTCATGCACCACCCATGTAGCTAATAAATTTCTTAATGTCACTTCACCGAGCTTTGGATGCATCCCCTTTTTATCAAGGTCTGCTTCAGATAAATTCAATGATCTTAACCAGGTCACATTTTCGTTCCTTACCTTTTCAAACGCGTCCAGTAATTGTTGCAGTGTCTTGCCTTTGCTTTCTTCGTATTGTGCAAAACGATCCCAGGGCACGAATGGCCTTGACAAACCAAATTCCAAAATGATTTTTGTTCTTGCTGCCCAATCTGTTTTTTCGCCATGGATCAAATGCCCGATAACATCATAGGGTGAAAATGTTTCAGGCCCTTCATTATTCATTATCCAGCCTTCATCCAGGCCACTAAGTAAGGTTTTAAGCACTGATGGGGTTCTCTCAAGAATCTGATATGATTTTTCCAGGCTGTATGTCATTTCTTTTTCTTTGCAACTTTCTTTTTACTTGCTTTTGCAATTTTATTATAGGCTAATGCAAGATCGATCCAATACGCAAGTTTTTTTTTGCTGTTAAGTGTATCCGCATCCACAAATACAAATCCTTTCATGATCTTCCCGGTAAAGTCCATTGGCCTGCATCCTTCTATTTCTATTACCTCATCATATTTTTCAGGATCAAGACGAACCATCAGTCTTTCTTTCTCAACTCCAACGCACATTTTATCATTCACCATAAAACATAAACCGCCGAACATAGCTTTTTCTTCAACATTGTTATGTGTTTGAGAAATCAATTCCCGTGTCATGTCCGCAAGTTTCTCATTGTATGCCATAAAATTATTTTCTCACCGATGACATATATCTGTAAGCATAACATGTATGATCAGGCAGTGATCACGTTCTGGATAGTTTCATTTCTATTTCGAAGGTCAATGCCGCCCTCCAGCATTGATTTAAGATTAGCCATATAAAACGTCCAGCCGGTTTTACATCCAATGTGCCAGTTTTGTTTTGATTTATCATCAGTTGGAATTTGATCCTGTACTAATTCAACAATTTTTTCTCCCTGTTCCTCATATATGGTAACGGAACAATCTCCCGCTTCGCCAAATTTGAATTTAAAAAAATCTTTGCCATTGCAATCCAATATGGCACCATGTTCAACAACTTCATCAGGATAGCCATGCCACCACCACGAATACTTGTCTCCTTTTTTTACAAACTCATTGCTTTTATAAAGAGTGCCGTCGGGTTTTTTGTAGTCCGATCTCCTGAGGAACCAATACTCGATCCCTTCTTTTGTTGCCCAGCACCAGTATAATTTTTCTGTTGGCGCTTTTACATTCACCCGGACTGTGAACCGGCTCCAGTCAAAATCTGCCATAAATTATTTTTAATTGAATTATTTGATATACTGTTTCGGTACAGAATGCAAACCGATCCTGTTTCCTTCTGTATCTATGATCACAGCCATATAACCATACTCAGCGCTGATCTCAGTTTTTGGAACCATGATCTTTCCGCCTGCTGCTTCCACTTTGTCCAATACATTTTGTACATCGGGATTTCCATTCAGGTAAATCAATGGGCCGTCAGTGGAAGATGGCTTATGAAAACCGTTACTAAAAACCAAAGCGCCCCCAACACCTGTCATCATATCATCAAGCGGGAACATTCGCATTTTTATATTGTCCAGGTCAAGGGGGTTCAATTTTACTCCAAAAATTGTTTCATAAAATTTTGTAGCCCTGTCGAGATCAACAGTTCCAATTTCGAACCAGCTGATTGCATTGTTCATGTTTGTTGAGTTTGTATAGTTAAGGTATTGAAATTTTGATTCTTCCTATCGTGTTCCCTTCCCCCCGGTAACCAATCAGCATAGCTGGATCACCTTAGTCATTTTTTATTTCTTATTGTATATTGATGTCTTTGCCCTCTTTAAGCTTTGCAATGTTTGCATGTACAGCCGGCTTCGCGGTTTCAGGTGCCTGCGCTAATGTTTTATTTGCGTATTCCAGTGCTTTTGTAAAATCCCCTTTTGCAGAATAGTATGACATGAATCCTGCATTCACTGTAAAAGCATCGCCAAACTTTTTTTGCGCCGCATTAAAGATCTCCAGCGATCTGTCTATTCGTTTGGCTTGTATCAATCCCCGGCCAAGGTTCAGGTACTGGTTAGGATTTGCAAACACCAATGCTTCATTTATTGTAGAATCAGCTTCTTTTAGTTTATTCAATTTGGTATATGCTGTGGCCAATGTATTTAATGTTGAATAAGTTTTTGTAAGTGCAGCCCGTTGCGCCCAGCTTAATGCCTCTTCAGGATAGATGTTCTTATTCAGGGCAAAATTGGCAGCAGCCTGCATGAGAAAAGGATTAAATCCCCTGCCGCTTGTCACCTGTTCCCTCAATCTTGCCATAACAATATTATCAACATCTACATCAACCTTGAAAGGAACAGATAGTTTTTCCCATTGCATTGCGATCACGCAATATTTTTCTTTGTGTTCGATAAATTCATATTTCAG
>CBFGXP010000320.1:0-3446 GCA_965652775.1 uncultured bacterium | reverse complement strand
AATTGCAAATTCGGGGAAGGCGCAAATATCTTTATTTTTACCGTCTTAAATAATCTGAATTATGGGCGGTTTTTTTAAAATGTTTTTTGCGTCATTCCTGGCATTGGTGATCTTTTGCATTATTGGTTTTTTCATTTTTCTTGCTTTCATCGCAGGTCTTGCAAAAAGTGACAAACCTTTGGTTGAAAGAAATTCGGTGTTGGTTGTCAATCTTGGTCAACCTTTCCAGGAGCAACAAATTGAAAGCCCATTAGCCATTCTTAGCAGCAATGATGAGCTTACTATTCCCGGTGTGTATGATGTTGTTCGCCTCATCCATAAAGCAGGAAAAGACGATAAGATAAAGGGGATCTATCTTATGAGCGGAATAAATCCAAATGGTTTTGCAACATCCGAAGAAATAAGAAATGCACTGGTTGAGTTTAAAAAATCAGGAAAATTCATTGTTGCTTATAGTGAAATGATGAATCAGAAATCATATCATGTAGCAAATGTTGCAGATAAGATCTATGTAAACCCAAAAGGTTTTTTTGACTGGACAGGATTTAGTTCAGAATTGTTATTTGTAAAAGGAACATTGGAAAAGCTGGATATAGAACCGCAGATCTTTTATGCAGGTAGATTTAAAAGTGCTACGGAACCTTTGCGCACTGACAAGATGAGCCCCGAAAACAAATTGCAGACCACCGTATGGCTTGATGATCTTTATTCTCATTTTTTGATCAATGCGGCAGCACGAAGAAAAACAGATACCGCCACTCTTCACCGGCTTGCAAATGAAGGAGCGATTAAAAACCCACAGGATGCAGTGACAAATAATTTAATTGATGGGGTGAAGTATGATGATGAAATAAAAGATGAGATAAAGCAAAGATTGAACCTGGGCAAGCTTGATAAAATAAATTTTATTTCAATAAATAGTTATTTTAAGACCGGCGCACATAAAAAATTATCGGGTGAAAAAATTGCGCTTATTTATGCCGAGGGAAGTATCATTGATGGGGGCGGCGACCAGGGCCAGATCGGGAGTGCAGATTATATAAAATTGATTCGCAAGGCAAGGTTGGATAAGACGATCAAAGCGATTGTAGTTCGTGTGAACAGCGGGGGCGGCAGTGCATTGGCAAGTGAAACGATATGGCGTGAACTTTCGTTGGCAAGAAAAGAAAAGCCGGTTGTTGTAAGTTTTGGTGATGTAGCCGCATCTGGTGGTTATTATATTTCCTGCGCAGCTGACAGCATTTTTGCAAGCCCGACAACGATAACGGGTTCGATCGGCGTGTTTGGCATTATTCCAAACATGGAAGGATTTTTTAAAAACAAATTGGGAGTAACCTTTGATGGAGTAAAGACCGGGCCTTATGCTGATCTTGGTGCTGTCTACAGACCAATGAATGAGAACGAAAAGAAATTTGTGCAACAAACCATTGATGAGATCTATCTCAGCTTCAAACAAAGAGTGGCTGATGGCAGGAAAAAATCAGTTGAACTTATCGACAGCATTGCACAGGGCAGGGTGTGGAGCGGCAATAGAGCAATTGGAATTGGTTTAGTAGATAAATTCGGCGGATTGCAGGATGCAGTTGATTGCGCCGCAAGACTGGCCAAGCTCAAAGATTATCGTTTACGCGAATACCCGGAAGTACAAAGCATATTTGATCGCTTGTTTGGGCGATCAAAAGACAATACGTTGAAAACAGAAATGATAAAAAAGGAATTAGGAGAGGAGCAGTATAAGATTTATAATGAGATGCTGCGTATAAAGGAAATGACCAATTCAGCGCAGGCGAGATTGCCTTTTGAGTTTTTTATTAATTAAGACCATCCAACCCCCTACCGAAGGAAGGGTCTACCATTCGCACAATACCATAAGGATGTATTGTACTCATTTTGATGAATGAAACTTACATTTGCGACTCAAGTAAATTTAATGCCACAACCATATAGCCAGCTGCGGGCAATGATGGCGATCACAAAAGCCAGTCTTAAAGGAGTTTTCAGAAGTCCGTCAGCGGTGATCTTTAGTTTTGTATTTCCACTCATTTTTATCCTTGTTTTTGGTTTTATTGGTAATAGCGGAAGAGTATCTGTTCGTGTTGCGTTCGATCCTAAAAGTGATACTGCCAACATTGTTTATAAAGGTTTGAGAAGTATTTCTGCGTTGAATGTTGTTGACAAAGATTCTGCCGGGTTAATTAAGGATCTTGAGAAAGGAAGAATTGCTGCGATTATCAGCATGAAGAAAGATGAAGACCAAACAAAACCGATCCAGATACATTTAAAAACTTCAGATGCAGTTAACCCGCAAAATATCCAGATACTTCGTTCCATTATGGATGGAATGATAAAGGGAATGAATGAAGGACTGTTTGGTGAGGCTAAGTCTGTAGCCGTTGTCAGCGATGAAGTAGTAAGGATCGAAGGCAGAATTTACAGAACGATAGATTTTATCTTACCAGGTCAACTTGGATTTTCTTTGTTAAGTGCCGGTGTGTTTGGTGTAGCATTTATATTTTTTAGCTTACGGCAAACACTTGTACTAAAAAGATTTTTTGCCACACCTATTAAGCGACAATATATTGTTTTAGGGGAAGCTCTAAGTCGGGTTCTGTTCGGATTAATAACCGCTGTAGTTATTTTAGGTTTTGGGCATTATCTTTTTAAATTCACGTTGGTCAATGGCTGGATAACGTTTTTAGAATTAATGGTACTTAGTTTCCTTGGGTTGCTGGTATTCATGGGTTTTGGCTTTATCGTAAGCGGGATGGCGAAAAATGAGAGTGTGATCCCACCATTTGCAAACCTGATCACCTTGCCTCAATTTTTAATTGGCGGCACATTTTTTTCTACTGATGCATTTCCAAAATGGTTAAAGTCCGTTGCAGATGTAATGCCTTTGAAACATTTAAATGATGCCATGCGAAACGTAGCTTTTGAAGGAGCACATCTTAATGATTGTCTTAAACAGATCGGCGTTCTTGCTTTATGGGGAGTTGTAGTTTATGTTATTGCAATTAAAGTTTTCAGATGGGAGTGAGGGAGTTCGGAGTCCGAAGTCGGCAGTTCAAAGTTTTTGACTTTTTAGTTTTGACTTTTGACTTTTTAATTTATGATTAATTATGAGAGTCATCAAATTAGCAATACTGAGTTTTATTTTTCTATTCCTGTTGATCACTATTATTTCACTTTTTATTCCGGGTAATATAAAGATATCAAAAGCCACCAATATCGCTGCTGACGATAAAATTGTTTACACATATATTGATGACCTTGCTGACTGGAAACAATGGCACCCGGCTCTAAAAAATGTTCCTGAAGGCGAGTTTGTGGTTCTGAAGGATAGCAGTATCAGGGTCCAGGGTACGACGATCACCATCCTGGAAAGAAAAAATGAAGAATTAGTAACGGAGATGGTAACTGTTAAAGGAAGGCCAATAATCAGCGCT
>CBFGXP010000319.1:0-3455 GCA_965652775.1 uncultured bacterium | reverse complement strand
CTTGATGAAACGAAAAAAGGAATTGACCTGGAAAGAGCAGTGGCAAAAAATACATTGATCAACTCAATACTTGCTATGGATGCACAGGAAAAAAACATGGAGCTGGCGCAAAAAGTATTTAACACTGTGAAAACGAAATATGCCAATGGTGTTGGATCAAGTATTGAAACGTTGCAGGCAGATACAGATCTGCAACAGGCACAGTCCAATTATTTCAGGGCACTGTACGATGCCGTCCTTGCGAAAATAGTTTATATAAGATCACTTGGAAAATTATAATAACAGATAACTTATTTACAATAAAACCGGAAACCATGAATAAATTTTTGATGATGCTAATTGCTGCAACTGCATTGATCATTGCATCATGTAGTGGCGGCGCTAAGGATACGAAGGGCGATCTGAATGATAAGAAAGTGAAACTTGAAAAGCTGAAGGCGGACAAATCAAAGCTGGATGCTGAAATTAGAAAACTGGAAGATGAAATTGCAAAGGCCGATCCATCTGCACGAAAGGACAGGGCAAAGCTTGTATCAGCGACACCGGTAACCCAACAGGATTTTACTCACTATATAGAGCTCCAGGGAAAAGTTGATGCCAGCGATATCGTGGTCGTTACTCCAAGGGGAATGCCTGCACAGGTAAGACAGATCCATGTAAAAAGAGGAGACATGGTGAAGAAAGGGCAATTGTTGCTCAAACTGGATGATGCCGTGATGCTGCAGCAGCTCGAGGGATTAAATACACAACTGGAATACGCGAAGAATATTTATAACCGGACAAAAAATCTTTGGGACCAGGGTATTGGTACTGAAGTACAATTGATAACTGCCAAAAATTCGGTCGACAACCTGGACAGGCAGGTTGCTACATTAAGAGAAAATTGGCGAACATCTTTTGTTTATGCCCCGATCAGTGGCATAGCAGACGTGGTGAATATAAAAGCAGGAGAAATTTTTAGCGGGGCTACACCGGCCGGTCCGCAAATTCAAATTGTGAATACGAGCGGAATGAAAGTAGTGACCGAGGTTCCGGAAAATTACCAGACAAAAGTTAAGAAAGGCTCTCAAATAATAATTTCTATTCCCGATGCAGGTATCGATAGTCTCAATGCAACAATAAGTATAGTAGGTGCAAGTATTGCCAGTACAACAAGAGGATTTATTACCGAAGCAAAAATTCCTTCGTTGCCAGGATTAAGGCTGAACCAGATAGCCTCGGTAAAGATCAAAGATTATCATGCTCCCAAAGCCATCACCGTTCCACTGAACGTGGTACAAACTGATGAGAATGGCAAATATGTTTATGTGATAGCAACAGAAAATGGTATAAAGAAAGCAAGAAAGAAATCAGTGATCGTAGGGGAGAATTTTGGAGGCGTGGCCGAAATAAAAGGAAATTCTTTATTGCCAACAGATCTGATCATTACAGAAGGATACCAGACAGTGTATGACGGGCAGACAGTAACTACTGTGGCGAACTGATGAATGAAAATCAATTGGCCTTACTAATAGGCAGGAAACCCAAAACATTTTTATGAAAGTCTTTGAGCAGGCAGTACGGAAATTTAAAGAGTTTAAACCAACAAGCTGGAGTGTTGATAACCGTACTGCTATTTATTTAATAGCGATAATCATTACACTGTTTAGTTTATGGAAGTTCAATACAATGCCGAAGGAACAGTTCCCTGACATCGTGGTGCCTACGATTTCCGTGACAACTGTTTATGTCGGCAATTCTCCGCAGGATATTGAAAACCTTGTAACCCGCCCTATTGAGAAACAATTAAAAGGTATAAGCGGTGCCAAGGTCAATAAGATCACAAGTACGTCACAGGCAGATTATAGCCTGATCATTGTAGAATTTGATACAGATGTAAAAACAGAACTGGCAAAGCAAAAGGTAAAGGATGCTATTGATAAGGCCAGGACAGATCTGCCAACAGATCTTACATCTGAACCCAATGCTCAGGAATTTGCCTTTAGCGAGATGCCGATCATGTATGTAAACATCAGCGGTGACTATGATGGACTAAAACTAAAAGCCTATGCTGATAAAATGCAGGATCGGTTTGAAGAGCTGACTGAGATAACAAGAGCAGAAATAGTCGGTGCGCCGGAAAGAGAAATACAGATAAATGTAGACCCGTACAAAATGACTGCGGCAAGAGTGAGTTTTATGGACGTTGAAAATGCGGTAAGCAGGGAGAACAGTGATATAACAGGCGGATTGATCGAAGTCGGTAACATGAAAAGAACCCTGAAATTGAAAGGCCAGTTCACGAGTGCCATGAACCTGAAAGATATTGTAGTGCGTAGCGGCGCACAGGGAGCAACAGTTTATTTAAGAGATATTGCTGAAATAAAAGATACGGTTAAAGAGAAAGAAAACTATGCGAGACTGGATGGTAAAAATGTTATTACTCTCAATATTGTAAAACGTGCCGGTGAAAACCTGATCAATGCTGCCGATAAAATTAAAGCAGTAGTGGCAGACATGCAGGATAAAGAAGAGTTACCGCAGGATCTGAAAGTTGTGTTTACAGGCGATCAAAGTAAATTGACAAAGACCTCTTTTGATGAACTTGTTAATACGATCATTATCGGTTTTGTGCTTGTGCTTATCATTCTTATGTTTTTTATGGGGGTGACCAATGCATTCTTTGTGGCATTGAGCGTACCATTGAGTGTATTCGTGGCATTTCTCTTTTTACCGATTGCCGACGGCATCATTGGTACAGATGTCACGTTGAATTTCATTGTACTTTTTGCCTTGCTCTTTGGCCTGGGTATCATTGTGGATGATGCTATTGTTGTGATCGAGAACACGCATCGTATATACAATAATGGACGAGTACCGATAGTAAGGGCGGCTAAGGAAGCGGCCGGGGAAGTGTTTGTGCCTGTTCTTGCCGGTACGGCCACTACCCTGGCGCCGTTCTTTCCTTTACTTTTTTGGAAAGGACTTATTGGTAAGTTCATGATCTATTTGCCAACGATCCTTATTCTTACACTGGCAGCGTCATTGATCGTGGCTTTCATCTTTAACCCTGTGTTTGCCGTGAGCTTTATGAGGCCTGAAGGGAAAGAATATGAAAAGCCAAAAAAGGCGGTATTTAGAAATAAGTGGTTCCTCGTTTTTGCTATTGCCGGCATCCTGCTTCATCTCGCAGGTATGCCAGGTCTTGCGAACTTTTTATTACTGATGGCGATCTTAATGGTATTTAATTCTTACGTGTTAAATGATGTCATTCATGCATTCCAGCAAAGAGCACTACCCAAACTGATGAACAGTTATGAAAAGATGTTGCGTTGGGTATTAAAAGGTGCAAGACCGGTGTGGATGTTTGTTTCATTGTTTGGTGTATTTATTTTGGCAGTACTACTTCTTGCTGTCCGTGGAAATAAACAAACATTCTTCCCAAGCGGCGATCCCAACTTTATTTTTGTGTATTT
>CBFGXP010000318.1:0-3458 GCA_965652775.1 uncultured bacterium | reverse complement strand
CTATCTTTATCGCCAAAAATAACGAACAAAAAGCGAATGTTTACACTGAATTGTAAAGGTAGATTGCTTGTGATGGATAAACCTCTTGTGATGGGAATTATCAATGTAACGCCAGATTCATTTTTTGGCGGCAGTCGCTTTAATGAAATGAATGAAATAATGGCCGGAGTGGAAAAAATGCTTCACGATGGTGCTGATATAATTGATATCGGCGGGCAAAGTACAAGACCAGGCAGCCAACTTATGCCGGCTAATGAAGAAATAAAAAGAGTTGTTCCGGCAATAAAATTAATTTCTGAAAAATTTCCTGGAACATTTATTTCAATCGATACATTTTATTCAAAGGTTGCGACAGCAGCCGTAGAGGCAGGCGCGGTAATTGTAAACGATATCAGCGCAGGTACGATGGATGAGAAAATGATTGGAACGGTAGCAGAATTAAGAGTTCCTTATGTGCTAATGCATATGAAAGGTACACCACAAACAATGCAACAAAATGCGGCTTATGAAAATGTAACCCGTGAGGTACTGGATTTTTTTATCGCGAAAACAAATGCATTAAAAAAAGCTGGTGTGCTTGATATACTTATTGACCCGGGTTTTGGATTTGGAAAAACCATTGACCACAATTTTCAATTGTTGAAAAATCTTTCTGTTTTTAAAATGCTTAACAGACCTATCCTGGCTGGCCTTTCCCGCAAATCAACTATTTACAAAACACTTAATATCCCCGTAAGTGAAGCGCTAAATGGCACTACCGTTCTAAATACTATCGCTTTGATGAACGGAGCATCTATTCTCAGGGTTCATGATGTGAAAGAAGCGAAAGAAGCTGTTACGCTTTTCTCGGCTATGACCAAATAAAAAACCCCTTCTCATAAATGAGAAGAGGTTTGCAAAATTTATTATTAATTAATTTACCGTTTTTGGATTTTTAATTGCAGCAACTGAATCAGCAACTCTTTTCACTGCATAAGCTTCTTCCTGTGTGCTACTCACATTTAGCACTTCCACATCAAACACCAATGATTCATAAGGCTTACCGCCAGGACCTGGTCTTTTACCATAAGCAAGATAGCCTGGTACATATAAAATTCCTTTCCCGCCTTCATTGAAAAGCGCAATACCATCATGCCATCCCTGAATAGCATTTCCAGGTCCTAATTCGAAAATGTATTCGCCGGCATCGAAGACTTTATCATCTACCAACCCTTTACCAGAATATTTTACTGTTATAAACTTTCCAACTGTTGCAGGCTCGCCATTTCCTTTTTCCTTAACAAGAACATAAGTACCTGCAGGAGCTTTTGTGGCGGTTACATTTCTTGCAGCCAGGTAAGCTTCTATTTCTTTTTCTTCTTTCTCTAACTCTCCGGACTTTTTGAACTCTTCGGCTTCTTTTGCCAGCATATCTTTCCTCTCTTGTTCCTGGCGTGGTTTATCTTTTTCTAATTCAACTTTATAATCTGCTTCCACAATACTATCGCTTCTGAAGATCTCAAGGATCTTTATATAGGTTTTTATCTGATCTCCTTTTTTACCGTATGGGATCTGCTGCTGCATACCTTTTTTTGCCAGCGTATCAAACGATTCAACAACAATGGCGCTATCTCCCTTTCTCATCATAAACAGAACTTCCAAAGGACTATAAGCAATACCGGGATCTTCCGTCCATATCTGGTAAGCCGGCATCTTGCCATAAGTAGTGTAGAGAACCGAATCATTTATTTTGCGGGTAAAATTGAACTTAATGACATTTTTGTTTTTAGCCACTGAATCTTTGCTGTTGCCGGGAAAGATCTTATAAACCAATCCTGTTTTTGTTTTTTTGTAATCAGTGCCGCAGGAAACTATGAATGTGGCCAGTACCGCGATGATAAACAACCTAGTTTTTGTTTTCATTTTATTTTTTTATTGAAGTAAATGTTTGTTCTCTTGCATAGCTATGTGAAAATCTTTAACTGTCTCGTCCAGGGATAAAGAGCTTCGTCCTCCGGATGCATTATAATGCCCTCCTCCTTCAAAATATTTACGGGCAAATGTATTGCAATCAAAATCCCCTTTGCTGCGAAAACTCCATTTGCGCTCCTCGTCCCTGTCAATCACGATTGCAACAAGTTTAATGCCTTTTATACTTTGTGGATAATTTACAAGGCCTTCTGTATCGCCGGTTTTCATTTGATACCTGAGCAGATCAGATTTTGGGATAACCAGCAATACTGTATTGTACTCATAAAAAACTTCCATCCTGTTCGTCAATACATGCCCGATAAACCGCATCCTGTTTTCCAAAAAATTATCAAATAACTCATTATGCACATGCATGTGTTCAAGGCCCCGCTGTTTCAGGTCAGCCACAAGTTGATGTACTGCTGCCGTGGTAGATGAAAAACGAAATGAGCCTGTATCTGCCACCACGCCTGCATATATGCAATCCATGATCTCCTTGGTAATCTTATCACCATGACCTGAGGAACAAATAAGATCATAGATCATTTCACAGGTACTTGATTTTGCCGTATTACTTATACCCCATTCAAAACTTTTTTCATCAGGCTGCTGGTGATGATCGATCAGGATTCTCGGGCATTTCACCTGCTCCAGTTTTGTAGCCAGGTTTCTTGTCCGGTGAATGGCATTAAAGTCAAGACAAAAAACCCATTCAGCTTCATCCAGGATTCTTTCGACCTTTTCGCGGTTCATGTCATAATCAATTACCTGGTTACAACCGGGCATCCAGTTGAGCCAGCTTGCCCAATTCGTGGGTGAAATAACCGTGATGCTGTGGCCAAACTGTTTTAAGAAATGTGACAGAGCAAGTGAAGCACCCATAGCATCGGCATCCGGCTTTTGATGTGGAACTATCACAATTCTTTTCGCCTCATGTAAAAGCGGAAATATATCCTCTATGGGTTTCATAAACGGCTGCGAAGGTAGGGAAATCAGTCTATAGTCGGGAGTCCATAATCAATAGTTAAGAGTCCTTTTGCACAGAAAACTATTGACGCTGAACTATCGACTCATGACTCACAACTTTCCCATACTTTTGCCGCGCAAAAAACAAAGAATATTATGAGCAATAGAACATTAACAATGATCAAACCCGACGCGATGAAAAGAGGTTATGCCGGTGCGATCCTCGACATGATCATCCAGGGCGGTTTTCGTGTAGTTGCATTAAAACAACTTAAACTAACTCCTGAAAAAGCAGGTGAATTTTATGCAGTGCATAAAGCACGGCCTTTTTTTGGGGAATTAACAGAGTTTATGAGTAGCGGGCCTATCATTGCAGCTATTTTGGAAAAAGAAAATGCTGTGGCTGATTTTAGAAAATTAATTGGAGCCACAGATCCGGCAAAAGCTGATGAAGGAACTATCCGTAAAAAATATGCATCATCGTTGGGTGAAAATGCTGTACATGGCAGCGACAGCGATGAGAATGCAAAAATTGAAGGCGA
>CBFGXP010000317.1:0-3483 GCA_965652775.1 uncultured bacterium | reverse complement strand
ATTAAAAACTGAGTAGTTTTGTGTAGTGATGAAAAACAGCCCCTGCTTTCCAGTGGGGGCTCTCTTATTTAATAATGTTACCATACTCCGGTTTCCATTCCCATTTCCAGCGACGATGGCTCCAGAGCCACATATCGGGATACTGCCTGATCACATCCTCAAGGTAGACCACAAACTTTTCCGTAAGCTCCTGTTCCGTAAATGAAGCAGAATTTTCTGCTGCCAGTTCAAAAACTGCTTCATAAAATCCACGACGTGGCTTATGAATAAAAGCAAACACAACTGCAGTATCATTGAGTATTGCACCCTTCGCAGGTCCTTTTAGAAACGATGTTGGTTTATTAAAGAAATTAAACCACCATGCATTGGCCGGGTGACCCGGACTTTGATCAGCGATCAAACCCAGCAGGTAATGTGTATTCCTATAAGGTAAAAATTCTTCACGCATCGAAGTGGCCTTTAAAAAAATAGCCCCGTTACGGGTGCGCAGCTTGTAAAATAGTCGCTCGAAAATTTTATTGTTTATCGGCATATACACAGCCAAAAATTTAAGCGTGGTGTAATTTGTCAATATCGAATTTCCCCATTCCCAATTAAAATTGTGACCAAGGTGCACCTGTACACTTTTACCTGTTGGCTCAAGGGCTTGTAACAATTCCCAGTTTGCAGTAAACCGCTTTGCAATAAACTTATCTGATACCGAGATCATCTTGATCGTTTCTAAAAACATATCAGTAAGATTCTTATAAAATTTTTTTGCGATAGCTATTCTTTCTTTTTCAGTTTTTTCAGGAAAAGCCTGCAGCAGGTTGCTCATCACCACTTTTTTTCTATAACCAAAAACATGATATAAAAAGAAGTAAACGAGATCAGAGAATAGATAGAGAACTTTTAAAGGCAATAGGGAAAAGACATACAGTAAGCCGTAAACGATATAGTACATGATGCGCAAAGATAGGCCTCTCTGAATCTCTCCAAAGGAGAGTCGTCAGACCCAGATGATTTGAAAAAATTTTTTCTTTAAAAAAATAGTTTTCAATAAGCTGGCTTATGGGCAGATGCAAGGCCCTTCCTTTGGAAGGATTTCGGTGGGCTACAACACGATATTCTGTACCAAATCACTCTTGCCGGGATAATCTGTATTATAATGCAGTCCCCGGCTTTCCTTACGAAAGCTTGCTCCTTTTACAATTAAGTAACCGGCCGTTATCATATTTCTAAGTTCAAGCAATTGCGGAGATACCGTACTTGTTTGATAAAGTTGCTCGGTCTCTTCCCAGAGAAGGTCGAGCCTGCGTGAAGCCCGTTGCAAACGGATATCGTTTCGGACAATACCAACATAATCACTCATCACCAACTGCAGCTCTTTTAAACTTTGCGTGATAAGGATCATCTCACCCGGCTGCGACGTTCCCTCAGCATTCCAGTCAGGAATATCATTTTGAAAAGAAATGGTATTTACTTTTTCCGCCGCATCAATAGAACAGCGATGGGCAAAAACCAACCCTTCAAGTAATGAGTTGCTGGCAAGCCGGTTGGCACCATGCAAACCAGTAGATGCACATTCACCACAGGCATATAAGTTGTTTATACTGCTTCGTCCCCATTCATCCGTTTTTATTCCACCACAACTATAATGTGCAGCCGGCGCCACCGGTATCATGTGCTGCGCAATGTCAATACCGATCGATAAACATTTTTGATAAATATTCGGGAAATGCTCAATAAACTTTTCTTTACTAAAATGGCGGCAATCGAGCCACACATGTTCAGTACCGGTTCTTTTCATTTCACTATCGATTGCTCTTGCTACAATATCCCTGGGCGCAAGATCTTTTCGTTCATCATATCGTTGCATAAAAGCCTCACCATCTTTGTTGCGAAGAATTCCCCCGTCACCGCGAACAGCTTCTGTAATTAAGAATGCCTGGCCCCGGGTACCCGGTTCATATAACGCGGTTGGATGAAACTGGATAAATTCCATGTTCTCTATTCTTCCTTTGGCGCGGTAGACCATCGAAACACCATCGCCGGTAGCAATTGTTGGATTGGTCGTGGTTCTATACACTTGTCCATTTCCACCGGTTGCCATCAATGTGATCTTAGAAAGGATCTTTTCAATTTGATTTGTTTCAAGATTCAGGACATACACACCATAGCATTCCACGTCGGGAGTTGCTTTGGTAACCAGGTATCCAAGATGATGCTGCGTAATTATATCAATCACAAACCAATGCTTGATGAACTCAATATTTTTTTGCTTGCTTACGGCATCAAGCAACGCTCTTTCCATTTCCCAGCCGGTAATATCTTTATGATGAAGTATCCTGAATTCAGAATGACCTCCTTCTCTCCCACGTTTATAATCACCATCTTTTTCTTTATCGAATCTTGCACCCCATTCAATGATATCATTTACTCTTTCCGGCCCTTCTTTAACTACGATCTCCACTACTTTTTCATTGCACAATCCATCACCAGCGATCAATGTATCATCAATATGTTTTGCATAACTGTCATTCTCCAGATCGTTCACCACTGCAATTCCACCCTGTGCGTATTTAGTATTGGTTTCATCGGCAGCCGCCTTTGTCATCACCAATACTTTTTTATCAGGAAATTGTTCCGCTACTTTTAAGGCATAGGTCAGCCCCGCAATACCCGAACCAATAACGAGGAAATCTGTTTGTCGCATGTTTAAATTTATTATGTTCCCGGCTTCAGCACTACTATTTAGCTTTCGTTGCGACGCTCCGTTCAGGGTTCAGTTCGCTTTTGAACAAAAGCGTCGAAGTTTACACTAGCTTGTCAATGGGCACTCTTATACTATCTGTAACCCGATAGCTATCGGGTTATCCAGCAAATTTATTGTTTTGAGTTGAAGTAATATACCTCACTGCCCCAAGAGTGATCAGCAACTGGGCTATTCCATAAGTAAACATTATAGCAATACCAGCAAATTCAAATGAGTTATAAAATTTATTGATTGCAAGTAAAGAATCAGAAGTAATAAATAATACAGCGCCGGCAATCATTAATCCGGCAGCATTACGATTCCTTATCCGGGCCGTCTGCAATGCCTGTATCAACATATAGCTGATCACGATCCCATAAATACGAACAGGAAGTTTCATATCACCAAGCTTAGGCGACAATATATATATCAATGAAACGTAATAGATGAGCACAGGAATAAACCACCAATAATTCTTCCTGAGACTCTCAATCCGAATAATGTTTTCAAAAAATAAGATATAAAAAACATGAGCGATGAGAAATGCGACCAACCCGGCCATAAAAAAATTGGGATCGATTGATTCAAACATTAATAATACATCCCCTGCCCAGGAAAAAACAAGAGCAAGTATGATCCATTTTTTCAGCGATGAAGCAAAAGGGTTTGTATTGACGAGAAAATAAACAACAAGTATGGGCATCAACAACGGTTTGGTAACATAGCGAAATGATTCATTACCAAAATAA
>CBFGXP010000316.1:0-3526 GCA_965652775.1 uncultured bacterium | reverse complement strand
TTCCTGAAATTATATAACTCAAAAGCCTTGTTACAGCTTTTTAAAAAACGTGCCAGCGAAAATGGTTTCAGCAGGTAATCAACGGCATCCAATTCAAAACCTGCAACTGCATGCTCGCTATAAGCAGTGGTGAATATTACCATCGGTTTTTTGCTTAGGCTGTTGAATAAATCGATGCCTGAAATGTCTGGCATTTTGATATCAAGGAATAAGAGGTCGACGGGTTCTTTCTGTAAATACTCAAGGGCTTTAAAGGCATCAGTGAAAGTTGCTTTCAGGTCAAGGAACGGAACTTTCGAAGCAAGCGACTTTATGATCTCCAGCGCTATCGGTTCATCATCTATGGCAATTGCTTTCATGTAATCAGGTTAAGCGAATTTCGCCAATTGTATAGTAAGATGAATAAAAAATTCTTTAGGCGTATCACGGATAATAAGTTCGTGTTTATTTGGATAAAAAAGTTTTAACCGTTGCTGCACATTCTCAAGCCCGATACCGCTTTTATCTTTCTCGGGATCATTTTGAGGTTGGGGATGTTTGCTGTTGCTCACATCAAAATAAAGGGTACTGTCTTTTATCTCCAAAGTCACTTTAATATACGATGGCTCCCTGAAGCTGATGCCATGCTTAAAAGCATTTTCAACAAATGGGATCAATAACATAGGCGCGATCTGGAGCAGGTTCTCACGATCCTGTATTTGTGTTTGTATTTGTATTGTGGGGTTGGTATCAGTACGCAATCTTTGTAAACTGATATAGTTTTTGAGATAATCGATCTCACGGGCTAAAGAGATCTTATCCTGCATGTTCTCCTGCAGCATAAACCGCATCATATCACCCAGCTTTTGAATTCCTTCACTTGTTCTGTCTGCATTTTCCTGGATGGCTGTCCCATATAATGTATTCAATGCATTGAATAAAAAATGCGGGTTGATCTGGGACCGCAGGAAATCAACATTTGCACTCGATCGCTTTAATTCTTTCTGTAAAGTAGTTATCTCTTCATTTCCTTTAAGATGTCTTTTATACAGCATCCACGTAACCGGTACAGTAATAAAAAGCTGAAAGAATGCATTGAATGCACTGTATACAACTCCCGCATCATCTTCGTCGGTGATGAATATGGATATGATATAGATAATAACGAAAGCGGCGATCAATACCAATACACACTTTTTTAAATAAGAAAAAAGTGGGTAGCGTGCCTTTGCCAACGAGCCCGGGATCAATTTGTAAAAAGAAAAAAGATAAAGTGCAATAGCAGAAGGAACAACAATTGCCCATCCAACAATAAATTCTCTCTCTGCTCTCGCAAATCGTAAAAACAAAAGACCAACCAGCCAGATCACGGTAGCCACAATCGCTTCTTTTCTTATGAACTTATATTTCGCTTCGATCTTTTCTGAAATGCCAAGTAAGTAAACACCTGCATATTTTATCGCAGTATAAATGACCAGTTGCAGGATTATCATCCATGCACGTTCTAAAGAGTTTGTGAAAACCCATGTATCAACTTCGCTCTTAGATGCGGAAGCATAACGATAAGCATGAAGCCAGGTACCCGTAATATAATAGAGCCAAACCAGCGCAGCAAAAACCAGGATCAGTATGATGCTATTGCGTATCCATGATGATCTTTTCAGTAAACCCGGAATAATAAGAAAATTCAGCGAGATCAAAGCGATGTATATTCCAAAATGCCTCACAAGTTGCGGGTCAAAATAATTTTGGTAAAAATCAAAAGGCGCATTTACCTTTTCAAACAATGGATAATAAGAAGCAGCTTCAAAAGGAGGTTGATCATATTGAAGACCCTCCATCATAAAAAACAACAGCACAAAAGCAAATAGGCTTGTTACTGCCCAGAACTCAATTTTTGTAAATGTTGTAGCTTTTTTTATAACCGGTATAGTAAGTTTCACACTGCAATGCTACTCTATAATTGAAGCGTAACATAGTGCCTGGGATGAAAACCCTGTAAAAAGTGACGAATTTCTAATTATCCCGGGCACGACTTCTTTTAAGATTCGGGTTAACGGTTCCGTCACATATTTGTTGGGTTTCAACACATATCAATTCAGCGCCAGCGATTGTTGGCTAATCTTGCTCCATCATTCTTAACAATTAAAAGTATAACTATGAAATTTGTGAAGGTCGCCGTGTTGATGGTGGTATTTTTCCTTTTTCTTTCAACTGCGTTTGCGCAGAACACCGGCAAGATCAACGGAAGTATAACAGGCAAAGATGCAAAAGCAACGGAAGCTGCTACGGTAAGTTTGCTTCGTGCCAAAGACTCGGCAACGGTTAAAATCTCTGCGGCTGATAAAGATGGTAAATTCATTTTTGAAAACCTGGCTGATGGTAAATATATAGTTGCCATTACTGCAGTTGGTCACAGGAAATCTTATTCAAAACTTATTGAAATAAATACACAACAACAGGAGGTACTACTTGCTGTTATCAATTTAGAACCTGTCAGCAAGGAACTGGCCGGTGTAACTGTTACAGCAAAACGCCCTTTAATAGAGCAGCGCATAGACAGAACAATTGTAAATGTAGACGCATCAATAACAAATATTGGTACTTCAGCATTGGAAGTATTAGAAAAATCTCCCGGTGTTTCTGTTGACAGGGATGGTAATATCAGTTTAAAGGGAAAAGAAAGTGTGTTGGTTATGGTTGATGGCCGCCCAACACAATTAGGAGGAGCAGACCTTACAAACCTTTTACGCAACATGAGCTCTAATCAACTGGATCAAATTGAAATCATGACGAACCCGCCTGCACGTTATGATGCAGCAGGCACATCAGGTATTATAAATATTAAAACAAAGAAGACCGTTACAGCGGGTTTTAATGGCTCGGCAAGTATTGCTTATTCCCAGGGAAAATATCCTAAAACAAACGAAGGCTTCAACTTCAATTATAGAGAAGGGAAATTAAACCTGTTCACCAACCTGGGCCATAATTACCAGAAAAGATATTCAATATTGAACATTGACAGGAACATTTTCAACAGCAATACCAATTCAATCGACAGGATCTTCAACCAGGAAGCTAACAGGATTTCAGCAGGCAATTCATACAATGCAAAATTCGGGGTTGATTTTTTTGCAACTAAGAAAACAACATTTGGTGCGGTGGTAAATCTGAATTCACGGGGTATGTTATCGAACAATCCAAATATCACAAATATTTCAAATGCAGCTAAAGAGCTGGAAAGTGTAACGAAGGCGATGGTAAATAATGAAACAGATTGGAATAGCTTCAGTGCCAACCTGAACTTCCGTACGGTGCTGGACAAGAAAGGCAAAGAAATTACTTCAGATATCGATTTTGCAAAACATACCATGAGTAATGATTTATTTATGGTGAATGCTTATACCGATGCAGCTGGTGATACATACAGAAAAGCAGATACCCTTACAGGAATCTTACCGCAGAACATAAATGTATATACGGCGAGAATCGATTACCTGCATCCAATGAAGAACAAGGCAAGATTTGAAGCAGGAATTAAAACCGG
>CBFGXP010000315.1:0-3538 GCA_965652775.1 uncultured bacterium | reverse complement strand
AAACAATATGAAGGGTTGGCAGATGAGTATTGGGCTGTGTGCCTATTTAACATAACATACATTATAAGATAACATAGCTGGAAATCATAAAGTCGACTTTTTTATAATACCGTACCGATTTTGTTCTGTTTTAAAATTTGTCCATAAGTTTTATTATGTTAAGAGTTTCCAGTTCTTTTTTATGTTTATAGTATATTTAAGTAAGTAAACAAAACCACTATGACAAAACTTGAAGATCTCAAATTTGATCCCAAATACAATCTTCAAATGATATTTGAATTACTTGTGGAGATACTTGCATTGCAGCAGGCAACAAACAGAGTTATGACGGAACGGTTATACGGAGAATTTGCCGGCGAAGTCCAGGATGAAATATTCAAAGCCACAGCAGAGCTAAAACCCCAGGTAATGGAATCCTTGTACGTTGTTTTTGGTAAAACCCCGGTTATTAAGTCTAAGCGTAAGTCCAAACCGTAATCTATTTCCTCACGATCTTATCCCTGATCTCTTTCCAGGTTATCACATAAATATTGTTTTCTTTTAAGATCTTTTTGCAGTCTTCGCTGGAAAAGAAATTAAAATCTTGCTGTCGCCAGGCAGCGCCCCAATCAGGATGATCGATCGTTACTGCCCGCATTTCGGCATCATCGTATGCTGTATGTATAATAAGGTATGTAAGGCCCGGTTTTAGGTTTTTTATTCCATTGGAATAAAAATTGGCAAAACCGTTTTTAAAATCCTGCGGCGATGCTGAAAGAATATGATCAACTATAACGTCCTTATCTGATAAGATCGTATCAAATTTTACTTTTAAAGGAACTTCTAAAATGCGTGGAATAAATACGGGTATCTTAAACTCATGCCCGATTTTCACATATGCCTTAAAATAATCGAGTTTTTGCAGCGCAGTGCCCATATGTGCATCCAGGTGCGTTGGATCTATTCCAAATTGTTTTGCCCTTAAAACCTGGTTACGCATTTCAATTTCAACTTCTGCAGCGCTGGCATTTTGATAAACGCTATCAACAGATGAATAAAGAAATTCATTTTTATTTACAAGCCCCGGCACTTTTTCTTTTGCAGTTACAGGTCCCCATTTATAATATTTCCATTCACTCGTCAATGTTAAATGAAGACCAAGGTCCGCTTTTGGGTTTGATCGTGCATACGCAGCAATTTCCGGGAACCAAGGACATGGTACCATTATACTCGCAGAACTTACACTGCCCTTTTCCATAGCTGCTATCGAAGCTGCATTTTCCGAATGTGATACGCCGAGGTCATCTGCATGAATGATAACAAGCTTTGCATCTTTTGGATAGCCAAGTCTCTCCTGTATCGATCTTGCCTGGCCCAATGCAAGAGTTGAATAAAACAACGCTAATAAAATTGTTATTCTGATTTTCATTTTAAATTTTTAAGATTGAAATTTTATACACTTTGATCGTCCATTCCGGCCCGCTGTTAATACCATATTTAGCTGAAAAGTTACCTCTATTAAGTGCAAGTGAAAAATTCATGAGACTATTAAAATACCCAAGCGAATTTCCTTCAGGTACCGTTCCAAATGTTTTTGCCAACGGAACCACATTCTTAAAAACTAAAGAATCGTTTTTCAATATCTCAACCCCCAGGCTGTCTCCATATTGCACTCCCAGTTTATAGATAAGCGAGTCTGGGATATTTGTCCAAATATTTCCATATTGTATATCAAGCACAGGAATATTTCCTCTAACAATCCCATTACCGATGACTGCTTGTTGATAATCGATACTTACAACTGAGTCATCAAGTTTTTTCCCCACCTTTTGAAAAGAGATCTTATCAGCGGCAAGTCTTGCCGCTGTATAAGCGTACACATCACGACCATAAAATGTATTTGAATGCTCGGAACCTTTCCTGCGATTTATTGTTTCATCGATCTCTCTAATTTCATCGATCCCTAAGTGTTTTGCCACTAATGTCAGTGTCCCATTATCGGGTGACACAAAGTAATGACCAGACTTTGTTTTCAATACCACGGATCTTCTTTCAGTGCCAACACCAGGATCAATCACAGAGACAAAAACAGTTCCTTTTGGCCAAAACGTTGCTGCCTGATCCAGGCGGTAGGCCGCTTCCCAAATATTATATGACGGGATCTCATGGGTTATATCAAACAATCGCAGGGTAGGTTCAACTGATAACGCCACGCCTTTCATTTCGGCCACTGCCCCATCTTTCAAGCCAAAATCAGTTTGAAAAACAACAGCAGGTAAAGGCGCAGTGCAGGAAATAAAAGCTACAGCTATGAATACAAAATACTTTTTCATGAACTGCTTGATTCGTTACTTTAATAATAATTTTCAGAAAGATAATGAATATTAAAACTGCTTTATTGAAAGAGCATTCTAAAAAACAATGTGCCGCAATTGTTAAGTGGGTCGGTAGTGATCAGAAAAAATTTGATGAATTGTTTGACCTTTTTTTGAATGATGAATACCGTGTGGTTCAACGAGCCAGCTGGCCCATCAATTATTGCGTTGAAAAATATCCAGGTCTTATCAAGAAACATTTTGTAAAGCTTTTAAAGAATCTTGACAAAAAAGGCATCCATGATGCTGTAAAGAGAAATACGGTCCGGCTCCTGCAATATGTAGAAATACCGGAGAAATTTCATGGGCAGGTAATGGATATTTGTTTCCGTTATATCTCCTCGCCTGCTGAACCTGTTGCTATAAAAGCATTTTCTATAACAGTATTACAGAATCTTGCGAAGCAATACCCGGAGATAATAAATGAATTAAAACTGGTTATTGAAGAAAGATGGGATTATGAAACGGTGGCTTTTAGAACAAGAGCGAAGAAATTGCTCAAAGAATTTTCTTAGTAATTCATTTTTTTGTCTTCTTGAATTCTTTAAAGATCAACCGCAGGCTCTGATCATAAGTAATATAGTTATAGAGCCAATTTATGAAAACAAAAAACCTGTTCTTGACGCCAAGTATCAGCATCAGGTGCAGGCTCATCCAGATGATCCATGCAAACCAACCGCCTAAATGTAATTTTGTTCCGATAGCTATCGGGATCGGAATATCTACAACGGCAAGATTTCTTCCCACAGTTGCCATAGTACCTTTATCCTTATATTCATATTCTCTAAGATCGCTCCTTCCCTTTTTTAATTTGTAAAAGTTTTCTGCCAGTAGTTTTGCCTGTTGTATAGCTACTGTTGCCACCTGTGGATGACCATTGGGATACTTTGGAGTCTCCATGTAAGCAAGGTCACCAATTGCATAAACATTTGGAAAACCTACAACCCTGTTGAGCCGGTCCACTTTTATCCTGTTTCCCCTGGCTATTAAGCTTTTGTCAACGCCATCGGGAATATTACCTTTAATACCTGCGGCCCATAATACCGTGGCAGATGAAATACGTTGCCCATCCTGCAGCGATACATTTTTACCATCATAGTCTTTAACATGGGCGCCTGTCATAACTCTTACGCCTAATTTTTCCAGGTATTTTCTTGAGCGATCAGAAGAAGCATCACTCATGT
>CBFGXP010000314.1:0-3546 GCA_965652775.1 uncultured bacterium | reverse complement strand
TAGGCAACAATCGGTTCATTGATCGGCTCGCCGGATAAAACTAATAATATGGAATCTTCTGTTGCGTCAATAGAAAAATCTTCACTATCGTTCTTTAGTAAGACAAAATGATCAGCATGGGCATTAATGCCATTTACTTTCACATTGCCTTCTATGATCAGCAAACCGGTATTGTATTCTTTTGGAAAACCTAATTTCAGGTTCGCATCTTTTTTCAGTCTTGCATTGTAAGCATGAATTGGAGTAAATGTTGATGCAGGACCTTTTACTCCTTCATATTCACCAGCAATTACTTCAACAAAGCCTTTTTCACCAGGCAAATTATATCTGCCCATTTTCTTGTTAGTGATCTCCTGGTACCTTGGTTTTGTTTTCTTATCCTTAGCAGGAAGATTCACCCATAACTGCACCATTTGAAATGGCCCACCTTTTTTGCTGAATTCTTCTTCATGATATTCTTTATGCAAAAGCCCTGAGCCTGCAGTCATCCATTGTACATCACCTTCACCTATAATGCCACTATTACCTGCACTGTCGTGATGTGCCACTTTGCCCTGGTAAGCAATTGTCACTGTTTCAAAACCCGCATGCGGATGAACGCCGACGCCACGTGGCTCTTCTTTCGGACTAAATTCTATTTTAGAACCGTAGTCAAGCATAAAGAATGGGCTCATTCTTGTTTTCCCGATTTGTTTTGTCCCCGGGAAAAAGTTATGCACCCTGAAACCATCGCCAACCATATGGGGCGGGGGCGGTGCTATTACTGCTTCAACTGATCTTTTACTGCTCATAATATTTTAATTGTAAAGTGGAATTTCCATTAATAATAACTCTGCATCACTCTCTGCATTAATTTTCAATTTATCAGTTTCTGAAATTGCAAGGCCATCTCTCTTATCCAATTTTTCTCCATTAATAGAAACTGACCCTTCAATCACGAATGCATAAACACCGTTATTACTATTCTTTAATTTATAAACTATATCAAAGCCTTTATCAAGTTTACCCAAACTAAACCATGCATCCTGGTGGATCTGTACACCGCCATCATTCGTTCCGATCGGCGAAACAACCGTCAACAATTTGTTATGCTTATCTATATCAGAAAAATTTTTTTGATCATAGCGGGGCTCAACATTTTTCTTATTGGGGAATACCCATATCTGGAAAAATTTTACAGGCTTATCCGGATTTTTATTTTTTTCTGCATGTTGAATACCAATTCCTGCACTCATCACTTGTACGTCTCCCTGGCGAATCACTTGTAAGTTTCCCATATCGTCTTTATGTTCCAGATCCCCACTGGTAGGAATAGAAATGATCTCCATATTGTCATGCGGATGTGCACCGAAACCCATTCCGCCAGCAACAGTATCGTCATTCAAAACTCTTAATGCTCCGAAATGAACTCTTTCAGGATCATGATAACCGGCAAAACTAAAAGTGTGATAGCTGTCAAGCCAGCCATGATTCGCATGGCCTCTTGTGTTTGCTTTGTGAAGAATTGTTTTCATAAACCCCAAATCCGCCTCCGCGGAGCTTCTAAAAAGTTAATAAATGTTGAATAGTGATTTGAAAGATGAAATGTGCGACGCAACATTAGCCAAATAGAATTACTTATGTTGGTAACACAATCGCCTAATCAATTATAAAAAAAATAAATAATTAAAAGAACGACACCACCTAAGTCATCCGCCGCGGCGGAGACAGGGGGCTTACGCAGCTGCTTTTGCAGTCACAATATTCTCAGCAAGCCATAAAAATTCCGAAATAAAATTGTGGATGTTTTTTTCAAAATTTGCATCAACCAGGTTCCCCTGTTCATCAAACTTTTTATCAACGGTCGGCACGATCAGCAAATAAGGTGATGCTACACCAAAAAGTGCTGGTATCAATTGCAACAATTGCTGTGATGCTCTTATACCACCCATTACACCGGGAGAAGCTGTTACAATTCCAAAAGGTTTATGATGTTGTTTTGGAAAATGATCCAGCAAATTTTTCATTGCAGGGGAATAGCTTCCATTGTATTCCGGTGTTGCAAGAATAAATGCATCGGCATTAAAAATTCTTTCTGCCAGTGGCTTGAATTCATCCGGTGTTCTGTCAACGGACACAAAAACAGATTGCACTGGCGGCAAATTCCAGTCTTTCATATCGATGATGCCCGTTTCATGTTCTGTATTATCATCCAGCCATTTTTTAAGATTTAAAGCGACTCTTCTTGTGACGCTATTGACTCTTGGGCTTCCTGCGATTATTTCTATTTTCATAATGATCTGTTTTGTTCAAAATCTGTTCCTGTTTGTTTATTTCTAATTCTTTGGCAAAGTTCAGGCTTTATGACATGAGGTAGATTGATGTATGTTAATTGAAAACATCGTTTTGTCAGTTTCAAAGGGAAAGTTTGGGTTAATCCATTAATTTCGACAGCATAATCTTTTAACAATGATCAACCGAAGAAAGTTTATCAGGGCATCAGTATTTACTTCTTTCGCAACTATTGCCGGTAAAAAGTTGCTTGCGGGCAATATGGAAGAGGTAGTAGTTGGCAAACCAGTTGTGATCTCCACATGGGATGCAGGAATTGCTGCAAACAAAGCTGCCTGGGAGGTATTGCGCAATAAAGGCAAAGCAATAGATGCCGTTGAAAAAGGAGTAATGGTTACTGAAGCATCTCAAAATTGTTGTGTAGGTCTTGGTGCGAATCCCGATCGTGATGGTTTTGTTACACTCGACGCATGTATCATGGATGATAAATTTAATTGTGGTAGTGTTGCTTTTCTGGAAAGAATAAAACACCCGATCTCTGTGGCAAGAAGGGTGATGGAAAAAACTCCTCACGTTATGCTGGTGGGTGCCGGGGCCCAGCAATTTGCGGTTGCAGAAGGATTTCCTCTCGAGGAACAAAAGCTTTCAACTGACGCAAAAAAAGCATATGACAATTGGTTGAAAAAATCTGAATACAAACCACCTGCAATCAATATTGAAAATAAACAGGGCCATGGACCTTTTGCGCCGACCAGGTTAGATAACGGTGAATGGAATCATGATACAATTGGAATGGTAGCAATGGATTCATTTGGAAATTTAAGTGGCAGTTGCACAACAAGTGGCGCCGGCTTTAAGATGCGGGGAAGGGTAGGAGATTCTCCGATCATTGGTGCAGGACTCTTTGTAGATAATGAAGTGGGCGCATGCACTGCTACAGGACAAGGTGAAGATGTGATACGGGTTGCCGGCTCACATTCCGTTGTTGAATTGATGCGTCAGGGGTTATCTCCTGAAGCAGCATGTAAAAAAGTAATTGAACGTATCGTGAAGATCAAAAAAGAAAAAGCAAAAGATATACAAGTAGCATTTCTAGCGGTGAATAAAAAAGGCCTGGTTGGAGCATTTGCCATACACAAGGGATTTGATTATGCAATTAGGACAAATGAAGTAGAGAAGCTTGTAAGATCGAAAAGCTACTACCCCTGAATCTCCGCCGCCGGCGGAGACTTTCGAAGAAGTTTAAAATTTAACCATGTCATTGATAATTGAAAT
>CBFGXP010000313.1:0-3563 GCA_965652775.1 uncultured bacterium | reverse complement strand
TCATAGGATATTGGATTTTACAACGAGGCTGGGTTTCTACCCGGCCTCTATTATTTAGTCCAACACTAAAAAGACTGGTAAAGCATTCCCGGCACGGTCTTCACCATCGTTTTAAACTGCCGCTTTCAAATTTCCATTGAGGGGTGTGTAAGGGATCAATGTTTGACATGTCATACCATGGACTTAGCTGCGGGTCAGCATAGTTTTTCAAAATATGAATATCCTGTGCGGGCATATACCCCTGCGATAATAGGAAGATTTTTTTGCCATTCCCATTTTTTGCGACTGCCATTACGGTAATTGCATGTCCGGGAAATCCACCTTGTATAAAGATATCACCCGGTTGTATTGAACTAAGTTCATTTACAGGTTTTAGTTGTTTTGCCAAAGAATAAGTGCCACAATATGAAAAAACAAATTGCATAAAAGCATTGTACTCGTTTTTAATATTGTTCATATTCCTTGTTATTGTGTATGACATTAATTTACTTCCCTGCTCTTTCCAACGGGTACCGTTAAGCCAACTTACAAAAGATAGTTTATCGCCTGAAGTGGCAATAAAATTTATCTCGCTATACCGGCTTTTTTCAAAAAGAAAATCAGCCTTCAGTTTTATTGCTGCATCGGCGCATTGGACAAGATCACTTCTACCAATGTCAATATCCAGAACACCGAATTGTACATCCTGGTTTGATTTCAACCTCCCGTCGTATAAATAAACAGATCTGTTTTTTTTGAATTTCAGATCAAGCAACCAATCAGTGTATACCGAATCACCTTCCTTTACATGCCTAAATCCTTCTGGTAAAGAAATTCCCCTGATGTCTTCTCCGGGTTTTACGGTTATATTTTTGGCCGCTTCCCTTTTGCAGTTTTGTGTATCATTTGTGCAGGAGACGCCATTGACAAGAAGCGCAATAAATAAGATGAAATGCGTTGGCATGGGTTGTGGTTTTTGCTTAGAAACTTCAACCATTTTTTTCCATACCTGCACTTGTTAATGATTTTTTAAGATGTTAATGAATTGAACTATTTTCACGCCAATTGAAATTACCTTACACTATGGCTGAAATACTTATTATTGATGATGAGAAAGCGATTCGCAAGGCGTTAACGGAAATTCTTTCTGCCGAGGGCTATAAAACAGAAGAAGCGGGTGATGGTGAAGAGGGGTTGAAAAAGTTCAAAGAAAAATCTTACGATGTTGTGCTTTGCGATATTAAAATGCCAAAACTTGATGGCATTGAATTTTTGCAAAAAGCGACAGAATCAAATAGTGATGTTCCTGTGATCATGATCTCGGGTCACGGAAATATTGAAACGGCTGTTGATGCGGTAAAAAAAGGAGCTTTTGATTATATATCAAAACCACCTGATCTAAACAGGATGCTGATCACCATTAGAAATGCGATGGACAGGAGTTCTTTGGTAACCGAAACAAAAGTGCTGAAGAGAAAAGTCAATCGAGTACAGGAAATGATCGGTGAATCTGCACCCATAAAAAAGATCAAAGAAACAATAGAGAAAGTGGCGCCGACTGAAGCAAGGATAATGATCACCGGTGAAAATGGTGTAGGAAAAGAATTAGTAGCAAGGTGGGTGCATGAAAAAAGCAGCCGTGCTTCCGGACAATTAGTAGAAGTGAACTGTGCAGCGATCCCCAGCGAATTGATCGAAAGTGAATTATTTGGTCATGAAAAGGGATCTTTTACTTCTGCCATCAAACAAAGGATAGGAAAATTTGAACAGGCAAATGGAGGCACTTTGTTTCTTGATGAAATAGGAGATATGAGCTTAAATGCACAGGCAAAAGTGTTAAGGGCTCTACAGGAAGGTAAGATAACACGTGTAGGGGCAGATAAGGATATTAATGTTGACGTAAGAGTAATTGCAGCCACAAACAAGGACCTCCTTAAAGAAGTCGAAGAAAAACGTTTTCGTCTTGACCTCTATCACCGGTTAAGTGTGATCCTTATACATGTGCCATCTCTTAATGAAAGAAAGGATGATATTCCTTTATTAGTTGATAGATTTCTGACTGATATATGTAATGAGTATGGCGTTACCAAAAAGAGCATTGATGCTGATGCAATAAATTTGCTGCAAGAGTATAACTGGACAGGTAATATACGGGAACTACGAAATGTGGTAGAAAGACTCATTATTCTATCCGGAAAATCGATCTCTACAGAAGATGTGAAGTCTTATGTAGTTCCTAAATAAATTTCCATTCAATCATTAACATTTTCTTTGTGAGACTTGTAATCAGGGAAAGCCGCTTGTCATATCAGCTCCTGATCGAAATAAACGGTAAACATTATCTTTGTCCGCATTAAAAAATCACTGAATGCCTTTACAGCACCTTTTCATTATCTACCTTATCGGTACCCTTATTGTTTTTCTCCCTGCATTTGGATTTTATAAATTGTTTCAAAAGGCCGGCGCACCGGCGTGGAAAGCATTTGTTCCATTCTATAATACATGGGTGATGCAGGAACTTGCACATCGGCCTAAACATTGGGTTTTCTGGCAGCTGATCCCGGTTGGCGGCTGGTTCATCAGCATGGGGATATTTATTGAGTTTGCAAAGATCTTTGGAAAGTTTTCCTTTTTACATCATGCCGGGGCATCTTTACTTGCTCCTTTCTATTTTCCATATATCGCTAATGCAAAAGACACAAAATTTATTGGTGCTGAAGCAGCATTAAAACATAAGAAATCGGCAGTGCGTGAATGGATCGATGCCGCAGTGTTTGCAATTGTAGCCGCTACGCTTATTCGCCTTTTTATTTTTGAAGCATATACAATTCCAACCGGCTCCATGGAAAAGTCTTTGCTGGTAAATGATTTCCTATTTGTAAGTAAAATAAGCTATGGCCCAAGAGTACCCAATACGCCTTTATCAATTCCATTTATACACAATTATATTCCGGGTCTTGGAAACAAATCTTATAGCGAAGCGATCAAGTTGCCGTATATACGCTGGTGGCAACGACCGGTAAGGAGAGGAGACGCTGTCGTATTTAATTTCCCGGCAGGAGATACGGTCATTCATGGGGAAGGGTTTGAATCCGCTATTCCATATTATGAGATCAAGCGAAAAGACCAGGCGGGCCCACCCTATAACCAGGTTATGTTTAACGCTGGTGGAAGAACGGTCTCCGCAACGACCGCGGAAATTTTGAATGATCCTACAAATTATCCTATTGCAGTTCACCCGGTTGATAAAACAGATAATTATATAAAGCGTTGTATTGGTATTGCAGGTGATTGGATTGAAGTAATTAAGGGCGAGGTGTATATTAATGGTACAAAACAGGACGCTCCTCCGAATTCTCCACTTAAATATATTGTTGAAGTAAAAGAGAATGTTAGTCTTGATGAAGCAGGACTTGAGGAAATCGGGATAAAATTAAATGATGGAGATTTTTACCAGGATGATCCTCAAAACCGATACAGGTATGTTATTAATTTGACGACAGCTGAAAGAGCCATCATTGAAAAATCGTCGCTTATAAGAAAAATCACTCCTGATTATGATGACCAGCCTAACCCGCTAATGA
>CBFGXP010000312.1:0-3564 GCA_965652775.1 uncultured bacterium | reverse complement strand
GCCGTAGGTTGCTTCTCTATGCTTAATATGACCGCCGGTTTTGCATTAAAAGAACCATCACCCCTTTTTATACCGCCACCGAGTTTTACATCCGCAACCTGGTTTAATGTTACCACCGCTCCGTTTGTCAACTTAATAACCGTATTTGCGATATCATTAATGTCTGTTGTTCGTGCAATGTTTCTGATTAATACTTCAGACCCAGCATTGTTTACAAAGCCCCCGGTTGTATTCTTATTAGTTAACTGGAGTGCCGCATCTATATCTTCGATTGTCACATTATACTGTCTCAGTTTTTCAGGAGAGATCAAAACCTGGTATTGCATTCTTTCGCCCCCGATTGGAATTACCTGTGAAACTCCTTTCACACTCATCAACCGTCTACGAAGTGTAAAATCGGCGATAGTACGCAAATCCATCGGAGAAGTAGTATCACCGGTGATTGCCACCATCATGATCTGGCCCATAATAGAACTAATGGGACCCAACTGAGGTGTAATGCCTTCTGGCAACTCAACTGTTTGCAGCTTTTCTGCGGTTAGTTGCCGGGCACGATACACATCTGTTTTCCAGTCAAATTCCACGAATACCATACCCAGACCCGGCGATGCAACAGAACGAACTACTTCAACTCCTGGGGCTCCATTCAAAGCTGTCTCTACCGGAAGGTTAGCCTGTGTCTCTACTTCCTCGGGTGCCATACCACCTGCTTCGAGAAAAATTGTAACCCTCGGCCTGTTCAAATCCGGCAATACATCGATTGGTAAATTCACCAAAGTAAATACGCCGTATACCATGATCAATGCACTCAATGCAATGACAAAAAGCCTGTTCTTTAATGAGAATTGTATAAGCCTGTTCAGCATAACGATTTATTTAATCATCTTAATTCCATAGGAAATGGCACCCTAAGTTTCTCCCAGCTAATAGTAATATTGGCTGTCCTTTCACCTGTTTGATCAATCTCATATTTTAATCTCTCTGCCAGCACTGAACTAGGTTGGGGTTTCACCTTTAGTCTAACTAAATCTTCCTTGTCTGAATACTCATCTGAGAGGTGCTGATCCCAGTTCGAATTGATGATCACTGTCCATTCCTCCTTTCCGGGAATTGTAAAAATTGCATACTTACCAGCCTTGATAGGTTTATTCCCAATTTGAAAATCACCACCTACTTCCAACGTGGTAGCACTATGTGCACCCGTTACCCATACCTCATCATAGGGAACCAACCCGCCCCATATTACCCGGCCTCTTACACCGGGTGCGTGGTACTTGATAGTCACATCAGCATTTGCAATCCGCTTAGTTACTTCTGATGGAATACTTTTTTTCAAAGTGTCCTTAGATGCTGACGAACCCATGGATTCATGTTTATGATCATCGTTACCCGAGTCATTATTATTGCAGGCGATTAGTAATACGGCGCTGACCAACAGCAGTGATAGCTTTTTCATTTAGTTGTGGTTTCAGTAAATTAATGGTTTGAGTGATCATCTTTGCTGGTATCATGTCCTTCCCCAGCTTTTTTGATGTCAGTTGATGTTCCTTCTTTTACATTCATTACAAAATCTACTGTATGGACTTTGCCAGCGCTTTGAAACTGAATCCATCCACGGTAAATGCCAGGACTTTTGAAAGTTGTATGCAAATCAAATTTGCCACCACTTACATCTGGGTGTACATGAAGATATTCTTTGTCATTAAGGCTAACTACAACCATGTGAGCTTTGGCACCAAGGTAGTTCTCAAGTGTATTTACATCCACTTCCTTACCATCCTTCATCAGCAGTCCTGTAATATGCATTTGAGTACCGGTGATCAGCTTGCCACCAGTAGGACTAAGTGTCACAGTAAAATTTTCTGATTTACCACTAAGCTTGTCGGCACTGTAGGTAACCGTCGGTCTTGGTGTTCCTTTTACATTAATAGATACCTTTTCTACCTGGTGACTTCCGCCAGTTGGCAAATAGTCAGCAAACATGGTATAGTCGCCACCCTGATCAAACTTTGTTTCGTTCTTACCTGCACCATCACTGTATGTTTTGTTTTTGTCCAAAACTTTGATTTGATATGAACCGTCAGACTGGTAGTCGGGATGAATATGTTCGAAATAGCTCAGATCGTTACTTACCACTATAAGGTGAATTTTCTTTTCGTGTTGAAGATCCAACGCTACTGACTCTGATTCTTTGCCTACTACTTTGGGAGTAAACGACAGGACAGCCGCTTTACCAGCTTCCAATTCACCAGGGTTTGAAGTGTATTGCATTTTGTACGTAAGACCATTGTCAGTACCGTCAAAATGCTCCAGCTTCATTCCACATACCGGGCATCTACCTTCTTTGTCATAAGTCTTCCCATTTTCGCAATTCATCGGGCAACGATAACTATGTTTATGTTCCGATGATACCTGGGTTGTGTCGCCACTTTTACTTTCTTTTGATGCATTGTTGTTGCATGCTGTAAATACTAAAACCGTAGTAGCGAAAACGGTTGCCTTCAAAAATTGCTGTTTCATGATTCGTATTTGTTTTATTATTTATTATTTTTTTATTTCTATTGTCCCAGGTAAATCATTTTCATCTGGTAGACATTTTCCGTAACTACCCTCTCACCACCTTCCACACCTTTATTAATAGATGTGTATATAGGATTACTCTCTCCTTTTTGAATAAAAGAAATACTGTATTGTTCGGCTTTGTCCTTTATGAAGACCGCTGGTTTTCCATTTACATCGATTATTGAAGCCGTTGGAATTACCAATTGTTCAATGCGATTGCTCCCATATCTAAGCATTCTCACATTTTCTCCAATTTTGAATTTTCCCTGGGGATTCAATATCTCAAAAACGACTCGCTGAGATTGATTTTCTTCATTTACAACTTGCGCGGTGGAAACCATACGTAGAGAGTATGTAGCAGTATCGTAATTAGAAAATGCAACAAAACGAATGGCCTTATTGATTTCATCAATGTCACTGGCAAAAACCTGAGCTTCTACATATATTTTATTCAGGTTTGTTACTTCAAAAAGAGTTTCCCCGGAATTAACTACAGCACCAATTGCATAATTAAAAGTTCCTATCACTCCACTAATTGGAGAAGTCAATGGGACCATTTTGGTGCTGGCCATATTGCGCCCAACGTTTGCATTAAACAAGTGAAGATTCTGAGCAGCAGCTTCATATCTTGCTTTTGCTTCTGTTACATCTTTTTTTGCTGCGATATCCTCGATACTTTTTAACCTGTCATATTGAGCCTTGGCTGCTTTTACTTCTGCATTCAATGTGTTTCTTTGAGATATAATATCTATTTGCGTACCTGCATCTACCTGCTGCTCTATCGTTGCAAGGACCTGGCCTTTGCTTACAGTCTGTCCAGGACTAACTCGCAGTGATACGATCTTACCGGTTTGTGGGGTCTGAATAACGGCTCTCCCTTGAGGAGCTGCTGTGACGGTCCCTAACACTTCAGTTGATTGATAAAAATTGCCACTGCCCGTTTTTTGTGTTATGATGTCAAACAGGAATTGGGATTCTTTTTCAACGATAAATGAATTGGAT
>CBFGXP010000311.1:0-3564 GCA_965652775.1 uncultured bacterium | reverse complement strand
AATGGATTTGGTTTTGGTAATGGCCAAAATGGTTTATTTGGATTAAAAGGTAACGCCTTGCTCGATGGTACGGCGCTTGCCGAAAATTCTTTTGGCGGATTATTATTGCCTGCCGCAAACTCACCACGTTCAGTTGATCTCTGGCCGATATTTAATACAGGAGTTCCGAATGTAAGACCTTATCAATTAGCAACGGGTAAAGCGGGAAATCCATTAGCAGCCGGAAAACCTTTTATTCATAATTTTTTACCAAACGGTGGCGACATGCTTCGGTTAAATATGTCCACTCCTGTTACTCCAAGAAATCATCCTCAATTTAGTAACCTTGGGATTGTACAGGCAGCAGTGTTGGGCTTGACTGATCCGGCTTATAATGCGAATGCTTCTCTACAATGGATTCCTAATATGGATGGATTTCCTAATGGAAGAAGACTGGAAGATGATATTGTAAGAATTGAATTGCAGGCAGTAAGTGGAATTGCATTAGCAGCAATCGGGCTTTGGTATGATGATTATAATTGTACCGGTAGTCCTGTAACGCAAGATCTGATCGATGTGCTTACTTATGATGCAGGGGTGACTTCAAACGATGCAGCACTTAAATCTTCATTTCCTTATGTTGCTTCGCCATGGCCAGGCACTCATAATTGCAATTGTGACAATAACAATACGATACCGACAACTGCCCCAGTTGCCGGAACTCCTGCAAAAAAGAAAGCTTCAACAACAGTGCTTGGTCTTGCTTCACCTGAGATCAATTTATCAACTTATCCGAATCCCGGGACTAACAATAATACTATCAGGTACAGTGTTGATGTTCCGTCGAAAATAAAGATAGTGGTGTATGACATGCAGGGTAAACTTGTAAAAATATTGGCAGACAAGGATCATGTCGCAGGTGTGTATAACGTGCAATGGGATATGAGTAAACTATCAGGAGGAACTTATGTAGTAAGTGTAGTTAAAAATGGTAATGTAAAGCAATCTCTTAAGGTTGTTAAAAACTAAAAGATCATTCAGCAGGTTCGCTTCAAAAGCGGACCTGTTATTTACCACTATAGAACAAAAGAACTGAATATGAAAAAACGATTTCTCTACCTGGCGTTGCTTGTATTAGTTGTAGGTGCAGCTGCATTTATTTTTTCACGCATTAAAAAACCAGTGAATAAAAACGCAACAATTTATAGCGAACTGCTTCCGCGAAAAGCCTCACTGGCTTATACAGCAGAATGGTCTGTCATTAATCACAATGCGGGTACATTGATAAGAAAAATAAAAGAAAACGCATCGGACATCAAATCACTTCTTGCTTTAACGGCGCTGTATATCCAGGAAGCCCGTAATACAGGAAATTTAGATTATTATAACAAGGCTGCATTGAAATGCATTGATGCAGTCTTAGAAAAAGATCCAAGAAGTTTTGAAGCACTTACATTCAAAGCAACAATTCTTCTTTCGCAGCATCGGTTTGATGATGGACTGGCGATTGCTAAGCAGGCCCGGCAACTTTATCCATATAATGCTTATGTATACGGATTGCTGGTGGATGGTTTTATTGAATCAGGAAATTATAAAGAAGCGATAGAAGCGGCCGATAAAATGATCTCTATCAGGCCTGACATTCGTTCTTATTCACGTATTTCTTATTTACGTGAAATACATGGTGATTTTGCCGGTGCTATTGAAGCAATGAAAATGGCAGTTGATGCTGGCGCAACGGGAGATGAAAACACAGAATGGTGCCGTGTACAATTAGGTGAGTTATTTGAGAAGGTGGGAAATATAAGTGAGGCAAAAATGCATTATACCATAGCCTTTAATAACAGGCAAAATTATCCCTATGCATTAGGAGGTCTCGCAAGATTGGCATCCGAGGAAAAGGATCACACAAAGGCATTGGGTTTCTACATGCAAGCCGATTCACTTATACCTGATCATACATTTAAAGAAGGAATAGCGGAAATATATGCTTTGACAGGGCAGGCTGAAAAAGCACAACAGATCGCCGAAGAGATCCTGAATTATATTGAAAATTTTTCATCAGCAGGAGAAAATAAAAATGCCGGACAAAATGAGGATCATGAAATGGCGCATGCATACATGGGAATAAATAATTATGAAAAGGCGCTTGAATATGCTTTGTTGGAATATAATCGCCGACCTGCAAATATTGAAGTGAATGAAACGGTGGCTATTGTCTATTATGCCAAAGGGGAATATGCAAACGCCCTACCTTATATTGAAGCAGCGCTGAAAACAAATTGTAAAAATCCTGAATTACTTTGCCATGCAGGATTGATCCATGCTAAAGCAGGAAGCAAAGCGAAAGCGAAAATGCTTTTGAACGAAGCATTAAGGAATAATCCTGTTATGTCGCAATACCTGAAAATGGAATGTGAGGAAATGCTGAGGGCATTAGAATAGATCATTACATTTCTTAAAAATGCGAAGGAGGAATAAGGCGTTCCTCCTTTTTGATTTATCAGCTTCCTTGTTTTTGCATTTTTCTTACAGTTGTTGTACCTCCGCCATTCAATGTAAGATCAACAGGTTTGTTATTTTTCCATGCCCCTCTTGTAAAATCGGGTACATCTACCGTTTTGGATCTTGATTTTACCGATTGCTGACTCAGATGAAAAATACTGCTCCATGCTGCTGCATCGTACACATCCTGGTCAAGCGGTAAGCCATTTCTTAAGCAATCGATCAATCTCCAGTCCATAATAAAATCCATACCTCCATGTCCGCCTACTTCTTTTGCTATTTCGCCAATGTGGTTTACGATGGGGGGAGAATATTTTTTATAAAGCTCGTCAAGTTCTTCTTTTTTTATCCAGCTATGACCAAATGCAATTTTTTCAGGACCGGGCCATTTTTGTGCAGCACCCTTTGTACCGCTTACCAAATGAATTCTTGAATACGGGCGGAGAGAAGAAACATCATGTTGCAGCATGATACTTCTGCCTTTATTGGTACGGATAATAGTTGTATTCATATTACCGCGATAAGGCTTGTTAACATATTCTTTAAAGAAATCATCTTTGGTTGCCATTTCTTTTGCAAGATCATTCAACGTAAAATCATTTGTGCTCATGCTTACCAGATGATCAAACTTATCACCCCGGTTAATATTCATGCATTGAGCAATAGGGCCAAGGCCATGCGTTGGATAAAGATTCCCGTTCTTCCCAATATTTTCTTTCAACCGCCACATATCGGCGTATGCTTTTTTGTTGAACAGATAATCTTTCGACAGATCATGTATATAAGCGCCTTCCGCATGGACCAATTCACCAAATAACCCTTGTCTTGCCATATTTAATGTGAGCAATTCAAAAAAATCATAACAACAATTTTCAAGCATCATGCAATGTTTCTTTGTTTTCTCAGATGTCTCTACAAGCTGCCAGCATTGATCAATAGTTTCGCCAGCATTCACCTCCGTTGCCGCATGCTTTCCATTTTTCATTGCATAAACGGATATTGGTGTATGAAGGTGCCATGGAGTGCAGTTATAAACAAGATCTATTTCTTTGCTTTCACACATGGCTTTCCATCCATCTT
>CBFGXP010000310.1:0-3639 GCA_965652775.1 uncultured bacterium | reverse complement strand
AAAAAAATATTTCTAAATAAAGTTGATAAAAGTTTTTGATATAAACTAAAAATATTAGTAAATTTATACTAATAAATTTTGTACCAAAAAATCAGGAGGGATGGGTTATGCAATTACAGTCTGTTACCTCGGTTACGATCCCGGGTTACCGCATCTTTGAATACCTGCTTGTATTAAACCCGCATGAAGAATTGCGGAACAAGATCATGAAAGTGAAGCGGGAATTTTATGATGAATATAAAGTGCCTGCAGCGTTAGGTGGTAAGCCAAATATTATACTGGCCAATTTTCTTCAATATGAAATGATGGAAGAAAGACTAGTGAACCGATTGAAAGTTGTGGCGATGGGATTTCACCCGATCAAGGTTGAGTTAAGAGATTTTGGAAGTTTTCCAAGTCATACTATATATATAAATGTAGTTAGCAAGGTTCCTGTGCAAACCCTGGTGAAAGAAGTTAGAAAAGAAGCACAGCGGTTGATGAAACTCAATGATGACAATAAGCCTCATTTTATACTCGAACCACATTTAACCATTGCAAGAAAGCTGCAGCCCTGGCAATATGAAAAAGGATGGTTGGAATACAGCAATAAAAATTTTACTGGACGATTTATTGCTGATGGAATGTTGTTATTAAAACGACCACTGGATGAAAAAAAATACCAGGTTGTTCAGCGATTTGAGTTTCAGAATTTGCCGGTTACAACAAGGCAGGGGGAGTTATTTATTTAGTATTTGAACCACGGAGGCACAGTGACACAGAGTAACACAGTGAAGGATCATAAACCACTAACAGATAGAGAAAAATGGCTGGCACCACAAATTGTGGAAATAGCGATCACTATTCATCGATTTCTTGGTCCGGGATTGTTGGAAAGTGTTTATGAAAAATGTTTTTGCTATGAATTAGCAAAACGAAATATTCCTTTTATAAAGCAGAAATGTGCTGAGCTGCTTTATGACAATATGATTATTGATGAAGGGCTACGAATCGATATACTTGTTGATGATTTAATCGTAGTTGAATTAAAAGCGCAGGAAATATATCATCCTGTTTGGGAAGCGCAATTATTAACTTATTTAAAACTTACACATAAGCGACTTGGGTATATTTTAAACTTTCATGTACCATTAATGAAGGATGGATTAAAAAGAATGGTTCTTTAATTCATACGGGTAAATAATAATAATAAAAATATTTATTTGCCTGCTTCATCTCCGTGTTTCACCGTGTCTCCCTGTCTCCGTGGTTTAAAAACATTTATTATGGATAATCAATTAAAACAAGACCATTTCAAAGTAAAAGTCAAGGAACAAGAAGAAGGTTCTCAATACTTAGCGGGAAGAGGTGCGCAGATCAACACAAAGAATAAGTTTTTAAAAAATGAGAAAACAAAAGAACATATTGAAGCTGTAGATGATTGGGAAGAATCAAATGCACAAACTCAATACCTGGAACAGGAATCAAAAACGATCGTCAATAAAGTGGATAGCCCTGACGTAGGAATGATGTACAGCATGAATCCTTACGCCGGTTGTGAGCATGGCTGTATCTATTGCTATGCCAGAAATGTGCATGAATACTGGGGTTATAGTGCAGGACTTGATTTTGAAAGAAAGATCATCGTTAAAAAAAATGCGCCACAACTTTTAAGAAAATTCCTAATGCATCCGAAATGGGATGCAACTCCGATCATGTTAAGTGGCAACACAGACTGCTATCAACCAGCTGAACAAAAGTATCGGTTGACAAGAGCATTACTTGAAGTGTGTAATGAATTTAATCAGCCAGCTGGTATACTCACAAAGAACTCATGGATATTAAAAGATAAAGATGTGTTGCAGGAAATGGGGAAGAAGAAAATCGTTTCAGCTATGGTTTCTATTACTTCGTTTAATGAAGATCTGCGTAGAGTAATGGAGCCAAGAACAACAACCGCAAAACAAAAACTAAAAGTAATAAATGAATTAAGTTCTGCAGGTGTAAGGATGGGTGTAATGATGGGACCAATGATACCGGGTCTAAATGAACATGAGATGCAGCGGATCATGAAAGAAGCAAAAGATAACGGAGCAACTTTCACTGCCTACACCTTTATAAGATTGAATGGCGCTATCAAATTTTTATTTCATGACTGGCTCTATAAAAATTTTCCTGACAGGGCTGATAAGGTTTGGCACCTGATAGAACATAGTCACGATGGTTCAGTTAATGATAGCAGATGGGGAGTAAGAATGAGAGGTGAGGGACCAATAGCACAGATGGTGGCGCAGCAATACAAAAAGTATGGAAAGCTTTATGGAATGAATGCGGAAGAGTGGAGTCTGGATAGAACCATTTTCAGAAGACCGGGAGGTCAGATAAAAATGTTTTGAAAATTATTTTTAAAATTCTTTCTCTAAAATTTGGCATCATCAAAAAATTAGTTTCATCTTTGCAACCGCTAAATGATAAACATGCTAAGAATGCAGTTACATATTGAAACGAGGAATTGGTTTAGTTCCAGGGGAGACTATACTAAATGCGGGGCATGTTCTGAATAAGTTTAAAAACGAATTCGATATAACCGGGGCCCCGCAAGAAATTGCGGGGTTTTTTATACCCTCTGGCTCCCTAAAGGGAGACCGGGGAAAGTAAAAACAATTTGAGATTATTTATGTAATCGGGAAAATATTGAATCTATAACAAAACAAATTTCTGAAAGTGCTCGGACAATTACGCTATAAACGATCTAGAACGATGAATGACCATTCGTCGATGCTTGATTGCCATTGGCATGCTCAGCAAGGAAGTAGTATTGTGCCCATCGGTAATGAGTATAATGATATTCATAAGCGGCCGGATTGTATCTACACATAACATCTTTTTGATGAATGATAGAACCCGGGCGCAACACGACCGGGTTTTTTTATTAATTGATATTTAAAAATTAAAGACATGTTTTTCAATTTATTCAGAAAGGATCTGCCGGTAGTGAGCACACTTTTTTTAGGCCACTATGTTGACCCAAAAGTTTTTTATACAGTGCAGTTTAATAAAGTGCCATGTATAAGTTTTATCGGCGAACTGGATACAAGTAAGACTTTTGACTTTATTCAAATCACTTATCGCAACCAGTTGAAAAGCATCTACCAGCATAATTATTTTGATCATGATAAAAGAGATTTTCTTTTTAATAACACCTTGTTCGTGTTGAAGAATAAAAGACTGATCGAATTAGGAAATAACTTTTGCCAGGTATTGTATACAAAAGATCAGCATGGATGGGGGCAAACAATGATAAAAGAATTGTCTGTGTTTCATGTAACGGGTGATGTAAATAAAGTTATCGGTTTTGCAAGAAGCAATAATATGAATTGAAGAGATCAGATGCAGCAGGAAGAAGAAGCGTTCCCGGTGAGATGGAGCCGGGACGCTTTAATAAAGTGGTGCAATAATTGAGTAGTTTGAAAAGAATAACGATGAGCAAATTAAAAATACAAGGCAAGGAATTAAGAGCATTAGGCTATCCGGAAGGGCCGGTGATCAGCATTGCAATGAATGTGATGGAAAAGAATTTCAAACATCATTCAAAAGAAGAGGCATTGAAAATATTAAGAGGAGTTTTACAAGCTCCGGATGATTATGCAAATGATGAGG
>CBFGXP010000309.1:0-3642 GCA_965652775.1 uncultured bacterium | reverse complement strand
TTAAGTGCGGTCTCCTTTGTACAATTTACCAGTGCAGGCAAACTAAATATCACTATTAAATAATAAAGTCTTTTCATTATCTCCAGCATTTAGGGTTAGTAATGGTTTGTTTTTTCCAGCCGATGACAGCGCCTTTTGCCGGGTCTGCACATTCGAAATAAATTCTTTCAAATTGGTTCGTGGCCGTCTTTGGTGGGTATTGACTGGCAAGGTCAGGAAATACGCCCGGTGTTCTTCCTACTTCTTTAACATCAGAAAGATTATTGATGTCAATTACGACCAGGTCGCTAAGATTATTTGTATAAATAAATCCATTTCTTACTGCAAGTTCTTTACATAGGAAAGATTTAATGAAGCCAAGTTTTTGAGGGCTTGCTGCATTAGCATAATTTATTACATGTATTCCTGAATCCTGTTCCACCTGGAAAAGCAAGTTCCCAACGGTATAAATTTTCCCCCCTTTGACAGTTGTTCGTGCAGGTTCAGTTTTAATTGTTTTTAATGCCGAAACATCTTTACTATAAACTGGTGAGTATCCTTCTGCACTACTGGGAATGGTAGGGTAAGGCTCGCATGCGGAGATTAACATGGAAATAAATAGAAAGAATGTCAGATATTTTCTCATAAACAGTGTTTTACCTGCCCAGTGACCGGATTAATAAATTAAGGTTTAAAAAACGCATAAAAAATTTGAGAATAGCCTTATATTAAATCTCCTCTTATCTATTTTATCCCGAAATTAGCAGCCCATGATTTCCCAGAATACCATACAACAGATACTTAACCGCATTGACATAATTGATGTGGTAGGTGGCTTTGTGAAATTGAAAAAGCGGGGCACCAATTATCTCGGCCTCTGTCCTTTTCATAATGAAAGAACGCCGTCTTTTACAGTTTCGCCGTCAAAAGAAATTTATAAATGTTTTGGTTGTGGTAAAAGTGGGAACACGATCAGTTTCTTAATGGAACATGAGAAGTACAGCTATGTGGATTCGCTTCGTTGGTTGGCAAACAAGTATGGGATTGAAATAGAGGAAACATTTGCCAGCGACGAACAGAAACAGCAGATGCAGGTGGCCGACAGTCTCTACATCATTAACAATTTCGCGCAGCAGTTTTTTACTAAAACACTTTTTGAAACCGAAGAAGGTCGGGATATTGGTTTGAGTTATCTAAAAGAAAGAGGATTCAGGGAAGATATAATCAGGAAATTTCAGCTTGGATATAATCCTGAGGGACGAGATAGTTTTACAAAAGCAGCGATTGCTGGTCAGTACAATACTGAGTTATTGGTAAAAACCGGACTGGTTGTGAATCGGCACGATCAGTTCATGGATAATTACCGCGGCCGGATAATTTTCCCTGTACATAATCATAGTGGGAAAGTATTGGGATTTGGTGCAAGAGTTCTTAAGACAAATGATAAAGCTCCTAAATACATTAATACTCCCGAAAACGAAATCTATGTAAAAAGTAAAATTCTCTATGGAAGTTATTTTGCCAGAGTGGCAATTGACAAGGCTGATGAATGTTTACTTGTAGAAGGATATACCGATGTCCTTTCGCTTCACCAGGCAGGTATTGAAAACGTAGTTGCCTCGGGAGGAACATCATTGACACTTGATCAATTAAGATTGATCCGAAAATACAGTAACAACCTCACTATTATTTATGATGGCGATGCTGCAGGCGTGAAAGCTGCTCTTCGTGGTCTTGACCTCGCCCTGGAAGAAGGGTTAAATGTAAAACTGGTTTTAATACCCGATAAAGAAGATCCGGACAGCTATGTAAATAAGGTTGGCGCTTCAGCATTCAATGAATTTGTAAGAAGTCATAAAAAAGATTTTATCCTGTTTCAGCTTGAAGTAGCGCTGAAAGATGCTGACGGCGATACGGTAAGAAAATCCGAAGTAGTAAACAGCATTGCTGAAACGATCTCAAAGATCAATAAAGCAGAAGATTTTACGAAGCAACAGGATTATATCAAACAATGTTCACAAATTTTAAAGATTGATGAATCAGGATTACATGCGTTGGTCAATAAGTTTATTCGAAACAGGATAAGCACGCAGGAAAAAGCGCTGCCTCCCGATAGCTATCGGGATGTAGAGGCGAAATCGCATGAGGAAAATGCACAGAAGGCCGCTGCAACTGATTATGATGATACCACTTTCAATCTTTTATTTAAGGATGAGTTGCAGGAAAAAGAATTTGCAAGAGTATTATTAGAACACGGTAACAAAAAATGGAACGGGGGAACAATCGCCGAGCACATGCTTGATGAAATTCTTGATGAAGGATTGTTTGATAGTGCGGAGGTACTAAAACTTATCAACGTATATAAAACAGCCTTAAAAACCCATAATTTAAAACCTGACAAGAATTTTTTTGTTTACCACAGCGACCCCGGTATTAGCGCTTTTACGGTTTCCTTACTTAATTTCCCTTATGAAGAAAGTGAGCATTGGAAAAGAGAATTCAGTAGTTCAACCGGCTATCAGCAAAAGTTATTTGAGCAGAGTTATGAAGATTTTTTGCGTTCCGTAAGTGTGGGAAATGAAACTGAGCTAATGACCTTTCTTAAAATGGATGAGGATAAAACACATATTGAAGTTGAGTCGGCCCTTAATTATCTCAAGTTGTGTAAGATAAAAAGAATGATACTTGAGAACCAGGTTGATCTTGAAAAAAAGCATACTGCTGAAGAATATCAAAACCTTGCTCAAACTCACGAGCATTTGAAACAAATGGAAAAGGAAATTTCTGATAAGCTGGGTTCGGTAATTATCAAATGACGTCACTTACCTTCATCAACATATCACTATAAGATTCGGCGACGAGATCTTTTTCTTTTATCGCGAATTCTTTTAAATAAAACTTACATTGCGATAACAGTTGCTCTTCAGTTTTATCAGTCGAAATATTCCCTGCTTCAATCTCGATAAAAGATCCAAGATTCGGTACCTCGTCGATATGAAATTTTACATTATCGATATAATAGATCTCTCGTTTTTTCCTGACTGTGATTTTTATACCGCAAGATCTTTCCAGGACGTCCTTTAAACCCTTTGCATCTTCAATTTTTACAAGGTGAAAATGTGAGCTCTTCGGACCAGCCTGGTCACGTCGGTTATAAAAGATCAGGTTGTTTTCAATTTTGCCTTCTCTTAATTTGAGCCGGCCGCTGGAAACTTTAAAATAAGTGTCGGTTTGTTCATCCAGGCCCTTAAAATCGGCGTTATGATTTATAAGGTAATTTCTGACAAATGAAGGATCCGCACATCGGGCTTTTATTTCAACATTGAGGTGAGCCATAAAAAAATAACCATGAAAATATCATGGTTATTTCTCTTAGCCAATAAAATTTTTAGGCTTCAATTGCAGCCATTTCTCTGCGGCTGATCCTTATCCCTTCAACCATTTCACCCTTACAATAACGGGTGGCACTCCAAACATGATCTAATGCTACCTGGTCCAGGCATTCATAACCGGCTTTAGTTAGCTTTTGCCAACTGCATTCGCGGTTCAGATCAGTAACAATTTTGGAGCTGGTTTTAGGAGAAGCAACCCAGAATTTAGAATCACTCTTTAATGCAGGCATTACCTCTTGCAAAATGCTGTTAAGCTGATTTTCGTTCACGG
>CBFGXP010000308.1:0-3649 GCA_965652775.1 uncultured bacterium | reverse complement strand
GGAATCAATAGATTAGGATACTGTCCATCCTTTCCATAAGTACCATGACATACAGAACAATTATTATTAAAAAGGATCCTTCCTTTTTCGGCCAATGAGGCATCAATTGGTTTGGGATATGCGGGTGCCTGCAACGATTTGATATAAGCCAATACATCCGGCATGTGCGCATCTACTTCTGCTGATTCAGCAGTATCGTTGACAGTCAAAAGATTTGAAGCCATTAGAAATCTTCCAAAGTCTCCCCGACCGAAGGCATTATAAAACATTCCATGTTTCTTTTTTAACAACCACCATGCAGGAACATCAGAAGGAATAACTTGTTCAGGAACTTTAAGCAATGGCTCCGAACTCCATTTGAAAGTTACAGGATCACGATGAGCAGCGAGTACCGCGCCAAGACGATCAGCAGCATTCACACCTCTTGTTTCGGTATATAATTGTGGGCCCGTTATTTTAGCTACTTCAAAAAAATGTTCTGATGCTTTCCATTTTTTTGGTGCCAGTGTTTTCAAAAACTTTTCTGCTTTCTCCAGGTTTTTTACACTAAGTGTTTCCCGGTCACTAAAGTCAAGAAATGTATTGCCGAGTCCTATGTAAAGTTTGTCTTCAAAAACCTGTGCATGGCATTGCAAACAATTTGGTGCAATAACAATTTCACCATTAAAAGCTTTTACTGCTGTGTAGTCATGAGGTATACCTTCATTCGCTGCACTTCTTTCAAGATGAATTTTTGGATCAGTGATCCCTTTTTTGAAGATCATTTCCGGAACACCTCCTCTTACATAATCTCCATTGACCAAATAATCATATCCCCTCGCTGAGTCACCGCCTGTCCTTTGGGGACTCGGCGGAACAAAAACTGGTTCATCTGTTCGGATCAAAAATGTAAATGATAAACAGGTAATAAAAAGTATAAAGAGTATAAAGAGTTTTTTCATAGCACGATAAGAAATAATTCGTTCTGTAAACTTCCGACAAATTTGCGAGACGACAATATGATAATCCTTAATAGAATTATCGAACCTACAAAGTGCGACCCATCGTCACTTCCCTCCTCAGGACAAGCTGCACAAAAAGCTAATTATTAGAAAATACAGTTTGACCAATAAAAATAAAAGCCAGCTTTAATAACGGGCTCATATTAATTAAATCACTTCTTATTTATGAACGATCCTGAAAGTTTGTGTAGCACTATTTGAAGCGGTACTTGCAGATGTAACTTTAATGGTAACAATGCACCACAACTGTTGCGGAAGTGAAGAAACACCAACATTAACTGTAGCGGATGTGCTGTTAACAACTGAATTGGTACCCACTGCATTTCCACTGGCTTCTTCTTTAGTACTTACTTCTACTTTAATACCGGCTGAAGGCATTGCCGAGGTCAAGGTCACTGCAAAGTTTAACGCCGGGCCCGGGTTGAGCACGTTATTGCCTGCATTATGTGTAAAAGCTATTGGCGGTTCCGTCGGCGGCGGCGGTGGAGGTGGGCTTTTAGAGCCACAACTTTCTAATAGCACAATAACAGAAAGCAATATGAACATATTTAGCCGCAGAAATTTCATGTTGTCGGTTTTAAATAATAGTATGAATAAATTATCTCCACTTTCTTTAACGATTGATCACGATTTTAAAAACGCCTTTCTCTTTTTTGCTTAAAAGCATCACATAATAAATGCCCGCTGGCAAATGCCTTACCGAAACAGTGGTTGTTGCTATGATATTTTCCCGGTTCAATACTACTGCTCCGTTTGAATTTATCATTCTCATTTGAACTTTATAAGGACTATTGCCGCCAGCTTTAATAAAGAGATCAGATTTAGCGGGGTTAGGGCTTATGCTGTATTTAACGCCATTTAATGTGATATCATCTATACCGGTAGCAACTAAATTAAATTCGGCAGATGTAGCTGTGCATCCGTTTGCATCTGTAATCCTCACTTTATACAAACCGGAAGAGGCAGGTGTATGAGCAGCATTGGTAGCTCCCGCAATTGAAGCGCCATTTAAAAACCATTGATATCCTGCAGCACCAGCAGCTGTGCTTAATTGGGATCCGTTCCAGGTTATCGTTGGTGCCGCAGACGGATTATTGACTACAACAGTAAACGTATTAGAGCTTTCCGATACACATCCATTTTGAGTAACCTTAACCGAATAGGTACCTGCAGTATTTGCAGTATAAGTAGTATTCGTTGCCCCGGCAATAGCTGTAGTTCCATTATACCATTGATTACCGCTTGCCGCACTGCTGGTAAAGATCACACTACCGTTACCACAAAACGTGACGGGACCTCCTGCGGTTATTGACGGTGTAGATGGTATAGGATTAACAGTCACAATTGTAATGGATGATACGGGTGAAGCGCAGCCGTTCACCATTGCTACAACAGTATAATTTCCGGAAGCATTGGCTGTGTAAGTAGTACCGGTAGCTCCGCTGATATCATTTCCGTCCCGCTTCCATTGATTACCGGTTGCCGCACTTGAAGTAAGAACTACTGAACCGCCCTGGCATATAGTTGTTGCTCCACCTGCGGTGATCGTTGGGATGGCTGGTATTGCATTTACTGTAACGCTAACTGTATCGGAATAATTATTACAGCCTGATGAGCTGTTTGTTACTCTCAAATAATATAAACCTGTTTCATTTGTAGCAAAACTGCTGCTGTTTGCACCGGGAATGGCGACTTCATTCATAAACCATTGATTCCCGATGTTACCCAAAGACGATGTAAGTGTAACCAAACCGCCCTGGCAAAAAGTAGCAGGTCCCGATAGAATCAATGAAGGTTTAACAGGCGTTGGAAGGTTATTGATCGTTATCGTATTGGAGACATCAGAATAACATGATCCGTCCAATACTCTTACAGAATAAGTTCCCTGCAATTTCGCCCAGAAAATATCGGAAGTAGCTCCGGCAATTGGTTGGTTATTTAAAAACCATTGAATGTTTGTTGCAGAAGAGGCAGTGAGTTTAACTGAATCCAGTAAACATTTATCCGTAGAGCCTGTAGCAGTAATTGTGGTTGCGTTAATCGTAACCGGGCAGGTTGCAAATGAAAAACTGGTACATGTGATTGTCTGGTCTAAAACATTATATGGCGTTACGATCCATGTATAATTAATACCGGCAACGGGAGAAAACAAATACGAAGTATCGAATGTATTTACTTCTGTGTAAGCTCCACTCTGTTGAATTATTTTTAGCTTGTACGCTTTTGCATTTGCTGCTTGTCTCCATTTAAATTCCTGCTGTATACCATAGTTTAACCCGGTGGTATTATGTGCCGGCGTTACTAATTGCGGACATTCAGGTAAAGGCGGTTCATTAAACACGCATATCCTGAAATCCATAACGGGATCTGCAAGCACCGCATTTACCCTGATATAATATGTAGTGCCCGGTGTAAGACCATCGGCCACTAACCTTGAAACATAAGTTTGCGTTCCCATCGAAAATGATTCTGTAGCACAAGGTTGTGTAACAGCCTGGAGGGATCCGCATGTGCCTGTATAAAGTGAAATGTTCTTTGCCGAATATGAAAACCCTGATTCCTCAGGTTTGGTTTGAATTATTTGTCTTGCTTGCTGGGCCGTGAACTTAAACCAAACATCTGCCTTGTCTGCATTACCACAACTACTG
>CBFGXP010000307.1:0-3694 GCA_965652775.1 uncultured bacterium | reverse complement strand
TACCATCAGCTAATGCAAACAAAGAAAAATCTTTACCAACGCCAACATTTTTTCCCGGATGATAAACAGTGCCGCGTTGACGAACGATGATGTTGCCCGCAATAGCAGGTTGACCACCATAAATTTTTACACCAAGGCGTTTGCTTTGTGAGTCACGACCATTCTTTACACTGCCTTCACCTTTTTTATGTGCCATGAGAAAAAAATTTAAATTTTAATTTTCAGATTTCTTATTTGTAATGCTATTGATCTTGATCTGTGTGTACAACGTACGATGTCCAAGCTTTTTGCGAAAACCCTTTCTTCTTTTTTGTTTGTAGGCAATTACTTTATCACCTTTCACATGCTCAAGAATTTCGGCTTTCACTTTTGTTTTTACATCAGTACCTACAGAAAGTTTACCGTCAGCATCAGCCATCAATACTTCAAGATCGACTTTATCACCGGCATTGCCTTCAATATGCGGCACATACAAAGTCTGGTCTTTTTCCACTTTATACTGCTGACCGGCTATTTTTACAACTGCTATCATAGCTTTAAAATTAAGGAGGGCAAAGGTAGGGGGAAATGCCCATCCGGCAAACAGATTATCAAAGATTTATATTCACATCCGGACGATTTGAAATGCCTTCTTTTATATTTGCAATTCATCTTAGCTTGCAGTTTACTTAGGGTATGAAAATCAAGTCTTTTTTAGCGAAACCGTTTGCTTCATATATATATAAAGGTATCAGGAAAGGAATGGTTACAGCCCTGGCTGACCAGGAAAACATTCTCCAACACCTTCTAAAAGTTGGGAAGGGTACCGAATATGGAAGGTCGATAGGACTCGATAAAGTAAATAAATATGAGGAGTTTAGACAAGCTGTATCCCTCCAGGACTACGAAGAAATGCGGCCATGGATCGATAAAATAAAAGAAGGGCGGCACAACGTTTTATGGAAAGGAAGACCTATTTATTTTGCTAAGACTTCAGGTACCACAAGTGGTACTAAATACATTCCAATTACAAAAGATTCGATACCTAATCATATCAATACTGCCCGCAATGCTTTATTGTGTTATATGGCGGAAACAGGCAATACCCGGTTTGCTGATGGCAAGCTGATCTTTTTATCTGGTTCACCTGAATTGGAAAGGGTCGGGGATATACCGACAGGCAGGCTAAGTGGTATTGTGAATCATCATGTACCAAAATATTTGCGTGCAAACCAAATGCCTTCTTATGAAACAAACTGTATTGAAGATTGGGAAACCAAGTTGAACAAAATTGTTGATGAGACCATCAAACAGGATATGACACTCATCAGCGGCATACCGCCATGGATGCAGATGTATTTTGATGAATTAATAAAGCGCAGCGGTAAAAAAGTTGGCGAGTTGTTTCCTAACTTCAGTGTAATGGTTCAGGGGGGCGTTAATTTTGAACCCTATAAAGCAAAGTTGTTTGAAAGTATTGGAAGAAAGATAGCATGTATAGAATTGTTCCCGGCCAGTGAAGGCTTTTTTGCCTTCCAGGACTCTCAAAATGCGGAAGGCCTTTTATTGAATACAAACAGTGGGATCTATTTTGAATTTATCCCGGCTGGAGAAATTTATAATGATAATCCAATAAGGATCTCATTGAAAGATGTTAAGGTCGGAGAGAACTATGCAATGATCATTAACAGTAATGCAGGTCTTTGGGGTTATAACCTTGGTGATACTGTAAAGTTTGTTTCAACAGATCCTCACAGGTTGATAGTAACAGGAAGGACAAAACATTTTATTTCGGCGTTTGGGGAACATGTGATAGGAGAAGAAGTTGAATACAGCATATTAAGAGCTGCTGAAGAGGAAAATGTTCATATCACAGAATTTACCGTGGCCCCGTTTGTAAGTAAGAACGACGGGAAATCATACCACGAATGGTTTATTGAATTCGAAAGCAAGCCGGGAGATATTAATTCATTTGCAAATAAAGTAGAAGTTAATCTCAGGAAGAAGAACGTATATTATGACGACCTGATCAGTGGAAACATACTTTCGCCGTTAAAAATAACCGCTGTCAGGAAAAATGGATTTATTGATTACATGAAATCAATCGGTAAATTGGGGGGACAAAACAAAGTACCGCGGCTGAGCAATGACCGGAAGATCGCCGATGAGTTGGTAAAATGGAGAGATAATAATAACTAATCAAAGTAAACAGGATTAAGTATTAAATGAAAGTCTTTTTTGAAAATACAACATCAGAATCTCCTGATAAAGCCGCCCAGGCAAAAACTGGTGCTATAAAAAGAATAGCCTTATTTGGCTCTACAGGATCAATTGGGACACAGGCGTTGAATGTTATTGGGAGCAATGCTGATAAATTTTCTGCCGAAGTACTTACTGCGCAAACCAATGATGACCTGCTGATCCAGCAGGCATTGCAATTCAATCCTAACATTGTGGTTATTGGTGATGAAAGTAAATATTCCAAAGTAAAAGAAGCACTGGCCGCTACTGATATAAAAGTTTTTTGCGGTGAAAAAGCATTGGAAGAAGTAGCTGCCATGGATTGTTATGACCTGATGCTGGCTGCAATCGTTGGCTTTGCAGGATTAAGACCCACACTGAAAGCAATTGAAAACAGCAAAACAATTGCACTTGCAAATAAAGAAACGCTGGTAGTGGCCGGCGATATAATAATGCAGAAGGCAGTGGAGCATCGGGCGCCTGTTATTCCCGTTGATTCAGAGCATTCCGCCATTTTTCAATGTCTTGTGGGAGAAACAAGGAACCGGATCGAAAAAATCATTCTCACTGCCTCCGGCGGTCCATTCCTTGGAAGAAAGCCTAACTTTTTGGTGAATGTAAAAAGAGAGCATGCACTGCAGCACCCTAACTGGAACATGGGCGCCAAGATCAGCATTGATTCTGCTACGCTCATGAATAAAGGCCTTGAAATGATCGAAGCAAAATATCTTTTTAATCTTCGGCCCGAACAAATACAGGTGATCATCCATCCGCAAAGTGTTATTCATAGCATGGTGCAATTTGAAGACGGAAGTATAAAAGCACAACTGGGGATGCCGGATATGAAATTACCTATCCAGTACGCATTGGCATTTCCACAACGGATACGTAATAATTTCCCGCGGTTCGATTTTAAGAGAATGAATACATTAACGTTTGAAGAACCCGATATCAGGACGTTTCGCAACCTCGCATTATCAATTGAGGCACTGAATAAAGGTGGAAATCTTCCTTGTGTTATGAATGCAGCAAATGAGATCGCCGTTTACGCTTTCCTGAAGAACAGGATCGGATTTCTTGAGATGACCGACCTGATCGAAAAAACCATGCAACATGTATCATTTATTGATAAACCTACGTTGGACGATTACTTTGAAAGCGATGGCGAGGCAAGAAATTTTGCCGCTGATACAATTAAACTCTAAAACCCCTGCTCCAAAGGGGATTTTAATAAAATTTTCTATAGTCATTGTTATTTTTAGAGGATATTTGCGGACTTTTTAATTTAAATGTCCGCCTCGGGCGGATTGGGGTAAAATAATATGATACTATTAGCAGATCTGAATGTGATAGCGGTAAAAGCGGGACAGTTCATCCTTTCATTCTCGATACTGATTGTTTTACATGAATTCGGTCATTACATAACGGCCAAATGGTTTGGATGCAGAGTTGAAAAATTCTTTTTGTTTTTCAA
>CBFGXP010000306.1:0-3699 GCA_965652775.1 uncultured bacterium | reverse complement strand
GCCCAATATTCATTCCCTTCTTTATCGGTTGCTTTCATTCCAATCCCCTTAACTTCCTCAATTTTACTCCACCGGGTTTCATCTTTGATCTTCCATTCATCTGATATACTTTTTGCGATCGGGTGATTGGAATATTTTTCAAGTGAAAATGCAATGCGTTTAAATTCTTCTTCGGTTATATCAGCAGTCAGCAATTTGAAGTTTGAAATTTGAAATTTTCCGGTTGTCAGCGTACCTGTTTTATCGAACACAACCTGTGTTATGTTCTTAAACATCTCAAGACTTGTAGCGTTACGAAACAAAATTCCATTCTTCGCTGCACGACCAAGTCCAACGGCAATTGCTGCAGGAGTTGCGAGTCCCATGGCACACGGGCAAGCGATTACCAATACCGCAATGCTCCGCATCAGTGCAGGAGTAAACTCGTTTAATAATAGCCAATTCACCGCCAGTGTTAATACTGCAATACCAACAACTACCGGTACGAATATCCCGCTGATCTTATCAGCCAATTGTTGTACCGGTGGTTTTTCGCCCTGTGCCTGTTTTACCATGTTGATAATCCCGGCAAGCACCGTATCATCACCAACCGCAGTTACCTGTGCCTTTATTGTTCCGTCCGTAATAACACTGCCACCGATCAATTTATCTTTTGCATATTTATGCACAGGACTGCTTTCACCGGTAATGATCGCTTCATTTACATGGGCATCACCCCAAAGTATTTTACAATCAATAGGAACCTGCTCACCGCTTTTTATTAAGATAAGATCGCCCACTCTCAACTGTGTATTTTCAACCGGGAATATTTGTTCGTTGTGTTTGTCATCAAATGCGATCATGTTCGCCATTACCTTTTGCGACCTCACCAATTTTTTTAATTCGCGTTGTGTAGAATTGATGGAAGCATCTTCTAAATAATTTCCAAGAAAGACAAGTGTGATGATCGTTGCAGTAGTTTCATAAAACAAATAGTTTTCAGCTTGTCCTGTTAATGTTCCATATAAACTGTAAATAAATGCGGCCGTTGCTCCCAAAGCGATCAACACATTCATATTTGGCAAGCCATTCCGCAAACTTTTCCATGCACTCTTACCAAAGAAACTCATACCAACTATGTAAACAGGGATCGTTAATGCTAATTGTATCCATGGATTCATCAGCCAATGAATATGTACCCCGGGGATCATATGAAGCATCAAAACCAGTGTAAATGGCAGACAAAAAAGAAACCTGTGCATGTGTGTGGTTAGGAAAGGTTGCTTTTTGCTGACTACCTGTTGTTCATTGGCCACATGATATCCAAGATCGCCCAATCCTTTTACAAGTTTGGTGGTCGCGCCATTGCCATTCGTTTCAAAGCTCACATCACCGCTTACAGAGTTAACTTTCACATTTTTCATTCCCTGTTTTTCCAGGTATTTGTGAATTGTGAGAGCACAACTGCTGCAATCCATTCCTTCTACTTTCCATTGAACATTTTCCATATATAGTTCCTTTCTTTTGAGTCTCCGAAGCCCTCTCCTGAGGGAGAGGAATCAGGGTGAGGTCGTTGCAAATTCTGTTGCAAAAATATGGATAATTGAAAAGCCAGCCAATTAAGTAATTGATAATGTTATACACCTAGTTGCAAAAGGCAAATATCTTTGCCCGGTGCGGCACACCTATAAATTAAATGCGATAAAAGAAGCTGCCACCAGGGTTTGGCAGGTAATCACTGATAAAAAAGTGATTGCTTTTCACGGAAGCATGGGCTCGGGTAAGACAACTTTTATACATTCACTTTGCGAGGTAAAAGGGGTGAAGGATGTTGTCGGCAGTCCTACATTTTCTATCATCAACGAATATTATTTTCCTGGCGGCAGGATCTTTCATATTGACCTTTATCGGTTGAAAGACGAACAGGAAGCGATCAGGGTGGGAGTGGAGGATTGTCTTTACAGCGATCATATTTGTTTTGTTGAGTGGCCGGAAAAAGCACCGGGCATATTTCCAATTGATACGGTGCATGTGTTTATTGAAGTTGCTGATTCAGAAACCCGCCACCTTACTATAAAGGATAAATAGTTTATTTTTGATTCCCGGCTATAATAATACTATTAAGCAACAGTTGCGTCGCACTCTTTTACTGCATCAGGTTTATTCGGCATGAGTGACACAACCAAAGCCAAATAGGCGTGCAAAGCTGGTAAAAAAATAAATCGCAACCAACAACAGGCACTTACTCATGAGCCAGCAAAAACCAAGGATCAGCACATCATTCAGCTACGAAACACTTGAAGAAACGCTTGATATAAAACCTAAAGGGGCCAGGTTGCAGATCGGCATTCCCAAAGAAATTGCATTCCAGGAAAATCGTATAGCATTAACGCCGGACGCTGTGAGTGTGCTGGTAAGCAATGGTCATGATGTGACGATTGAACATAATGCAGGTGAAGCCGCCCATTTCCGGGATAAAGATTATAGTGAAGCTGGTGCAAAAATCGTTTATGACCGTGCCGAAGTTTTTAAGGCGCCCATATTGGTAAAGAGTGCACCGGTGATCGATGAAGATATTCCGCTGTTGCAGCAAAACCAGGTAATTATTTCTCCCATTCACCTTTCTATATTGAAAGCTGAATTACTGCAAAAGATGATGGATAAAAGGATCACTGCTATTTCATTTGAAAATTTGAGAGACGACAGCGGCACTTATCCGATTGTTCACAGCATGAGTGAGATCGCTGGCAGCGCAGTAATGCTGATCGCCGCCCAATACCTGGGTTCGGCTAATCATGGAAAGGGAGTTTTGCTGGGCGGCATTTCGGGTATTGCACCAACTAAAGTAATTGTGATTGGTGCCGGTATAGTTGGCGAGTATGCAGCAAGGGCAGCATTGGCGCTGGGTGCATCCGTAAAAGTTTTTGATAATAATGTTTATCGGTTGAAAAGATTACAGAATAATATTGGTCATCGATTGTGGACTTCCGTAATTGAACCGCGAATGCTTTCCAAACAATTAAAGACTTGCGAAGTTGCAGTTGGCGCATTGGGGAGTGAGACCGGCAGAACACCAATGGTAGTAACGGAAGAAATGGTCAGTAATATGCGTCCGGGTTCCGTTGTAATTGATGTAAGCATCGATCGGGGCGGGTGTTTTGAGACTTCAGAAATAACAAGCCATGAGCACCCGGTATTTTTAAAATATGGAGTGATTCATTATTGCGTTCCTAATATTCCATCTGGTTTTGCACGTACAGCATCTCAGGCGATCAGTAATGTGCTGATGCCTTTATTAATGGAAGCGGGTGATGAGGGCGGTTTTGAAAATTTGGTGTGGCATCATATACATCTTCGCGGCGGCATTTACCTTTTTAAAGGAGCATTGACCAATTTCTATCTCAGCCAGCGATTTGACCTAAAGTACACCGATCTGAATTTGCTGATCGCAAGTCAGCGTTGATCAAAATTGATCAATCGTTTTTGATCCATCCACGATATTTTCTGGCTGGAATAAAGACTTAGTCAATAGAAAAATTTTGCTGATGTTGCGATCGGGTTGCTTAACAAGCGGAAATGTGCAATCAGCTATTTTTTGTAATCATTGATATTAATTCTTGCCTTACAAAATCCATACTCCACTTCATCATTACTGCTCACAATTACCATTCTGCTTTTACAATACTCATTAATAAGATTATGATAAAGCTGAATACCCGC
>CBFGXP010000305.1:0-3736 GCA_965652775.1 uncultured bacterium | reverse complement strand
AACATTTAATTACGGAATTGATACGCTTACGATTGGGAATGCAATTGCACTTGCAAATGGAAAAATTAAAGGAGTTATTAATGCTGAAGCGGGTAAAAAAATAGAGACGTCTCATGATCATGTAAAACAAATTGTAGAAAACAATAAAACAGTTTACGGTATCAATACCGGCTTTGGCATTTTGGCCAATACCAAAATTTCAGAAGAAGATACAGCAACGCTTCAATACAAAATTTTACAGAGTCATAGTGTTGGAGTGGGAGACCCGATCCCGATCGAAATAGCAAAACTCATGTTGATAACAAAAGTGCATGCATTAGCACAAGGTTTTAGCGGAGTACAGTTATCAACTATCGAAAGAATTCTTTGGCATATAGAAAATGATGTGATACCAATAGTGCCTGAAAAAGGTAGTGTAGGTGCTAGTGGTGACCTTGCTCCACTGGCACATTTATTTTTGCCATTGATCGGATTGGGTGAATGTTTTCATAATGGTGAACGACATACCACGCAGGATCTGTTAAGTAAACATCAAATACCTCCGATTCAGTTGGGACCGAAAGAAGGGTTGGCATTGATCAATGGCACACAATTCATTTTATCATTTGCAGTAAAAGCCGTGCAGCGAATGCACAATTGTCTCGAGGCGGCAGACATCATTGGCGCCATGAGCCTGGAAGCATTGACGGGTACTAAAGCTCCTTTTGATAAACGATTACATGAGCTTCGTCCATTCCACGGAAGTAAATTAGTTGCTCAACGATTAAGACTACTGTTGAAAGATTCTGCTATTATGCAAAGTCATGTTGATTGTGGTCGTGTGCAGGATCCTTATAGTTTACGTTGCATGCCGCAGGTGCACGGTGCAAGCCGCAATGCATGGTTGCATTTAAAGGAATTAACCGACGTCGAATTGAATGCTGTTACAGATAATCCGATAATTCTGGGTGCTGATGATACAATTAGTGGCGGCAATTTTCATGGCCAACCGTTGGCATTGCCGCTCGATTATGCCTGTTTTGCTGCATCTGAGTTAGGAAATATCTCTGATCGTCGTTGTTATTTATTATTAGAGGGTAAATGGGGATTGCCTATGTTGTTAATGAAAGATGTTGGATTGAATAGTGGTTTTATGATCCCTCAATATACAACGGCTGCACTTGTAACAGAAAATAAGACGCTATGTTTCCCTTCAAGTGCTGACAGTATCCCTACTTCACTTGGACAGGAAGACCATGTAAGCATGGGAAGCATCAGTGGAAGAAAACTTAATCGTGTTTTAGATAATCTTGAATTTATTCTTGCAATAGAATTGCTTTCTGCATGCCAGGCAATTGAATTCCGTCATCCATTAAAAAGCTCTGAATTGTTAGAGTTTGCTCATCACTATGTTCGTGAGTTTGTAAGTTTTGCTTCTGAAGACCGCATATTTGCAGATGACATCAACAAGATCGCCGGTATCATCAAGGATTTTTCATTTGTAGAAAAGGTGAATGCCTTTGCTATGTCAAAGGAGATTGTGTTGAATGATTCGTTTGGTATGTTCAGTTTATAGCGATCTATGACAAGACTCTAAGAGAGTGAAGACTACACGGAGCTACATTTTCACAACACTCTCCAGCGCCAGGTTCATCATCGGCAACAACGCCTTTTCACGTTCATCAGCCGATATCTTTTCATGAGTCGGAATAATATCCGAAACAGTAAGAATGGTCGCAGCAGATTTTTTTAAATATCGTGCATTTGCAAACAAAGCAAACGCTTCCATCTCCGCTGCAAGACATTTATATTTTCTTACAATGGCAGGTTTATCTTTTTCAGCACGATAAAAAACATCACCGGAATGTATCGGCCCGGTCTTTAATTCAAGATTTAATTCAGCACCGGTCACATTGATAATATCAAACGCATCACCCTGGTGTTTGAAACTATCTTTCTTATAACCAAATGCACATTCGGCATAAGTAGATTCACTACAGGCAGTTTCTGCATTGATCAGGTCAAACAATTTGAGTTTTTTTGTATAGGCACCGCAGGTACCGATACGAATGATACAGTTCGCTTCATATTCAGTGAATAATTCAAAAGAATAAATGCCAATGCTGGGACAACCCATACCACTGGCGCCAACCGTTAATGGCCTATCCTTATATGTGCCTGAAAAAAAATAGATGTTACGGGTGCTGCTGACCAGCCTGACATTTTGTAAAAAATTATCGGCAATATATTTGGCTCTTAATGGATCGCCGGCTAATAAAACGATCTTTTCAATTTCCCCAGGCCTGGCACTGATATGAATGCTCATGATTATGACTCTTTTAATGAAGATATTTATTTTATTGCGACTTTTGTAAATATACCACGGAGACGCAGAGACACTAAGAACCACGGAGCTTTGTGTTTCACTGTGGCACCGTGCCTCTGTGTTTCAAAAAAATATTCTTATGTCAACACTCACTCAAAAAGGTTACGACGCCATAAAATATAAAACGCCAACCGGCAATAAACTTACCTGCAAAGGATGGATACAGGAAGCAGCATTAAGAATGTTATTGAACAACCTTAATCCCGAAGTAGCAGAACGTCCGGATGACCTGATCGTATATGGTGGAAGAGGAAAAGCAGCAAGGAACTTTGAAGCACTTGATAATATCATTGCAGCATTAAAAGTATTAGAGAATGATGAATCATTGCTGATCCAATCAGGCAAACCTGTTGGGATTTTAAAAACACACAAGGATTCACCAAGAGTTCTGATAAGTAATAGTCAACTCGTACCTAATTGGGCCAACTGGCAACATTTTGATGAGCTTGAAAAAAAAGGATTGATGATGTATGGACAAATGACAGCTGGCAGTTGGATCTACATCGGATCACAGGGAATTGTCCAGGGTACGTATGAGACATATGCTGCGGTTGCGAATAAACATTTTAGTCAGGAGTCAGGAGTTGAGAGTCGGACGTCCAAGACACGGAACTCCGAACTCCGAACTCCGAACTCAAATGGAACATTAAAAGGAACATTGAACGTAACTGCCGGTCTCGGCGGTATGGGTGGCGCACAACCACTCGCCATCACAATGAATGAAGGTGTTGCATTGATCGCTGAAGTTGAAATGTGGCGCATTCAAAAAAGAATTGAAACTAAGTATTGTGATATCTGGTTTGAGAATATTGATGAAGCAATTGACCGTGCACTGGAAGCAAAACAGAAGGGTGAAGCCATCTCAATAGCTGTACTCACCAATGCAGTTTGCCTGCTCGAAAGATTGATAGAAAGAAATATTGTTCCCGATACATTGACAGATCAAACATCAGCACATGATCCGTTGATCGGTTATATTCCACATACAATCAACAATACACAGGCAACCATCATGCGGGAAGAAAACCCCGATAAATATTTAGAGCTTGCTTATGCAAGTATGAAACGGCATGTTGAGTTGATGATCGAATTACAGGCAAGGGGTGCAATTACCTTTGACTATGGAAATAATCTTCGTGCAAGAGCCAAAGAAGCAGGATTGGAAAATGCATTTGATTATCCTGGTTTTGTTCCTGCATATATACGTCCGTTATTTTGCGAGGGGAAAGGCCCATTTCGCTGGGCTGCATTAAGCGGCGATCCAAATGATATCCTGATCACGGATAAACTCATTGCAAACATGTTCCCAAAAAATGAAGGTTTGCAGCGCTGGTTAAGGCTTGCTAAAACACGTATTTCATTCCAGGGTTT
>CBFGXP010000304.1:0-3738 GCA_965652775.1 uncultured bacterium | reverse complement strand
ATACCTGTTCCCTTATGCACGAAGATCAATTCATCCTCATTGCTGTGTTTGTGAATTTGAATAGCATCGCCGGGCATAAACGATTCTGAAAGAAAACTCATCGTTTGCGCACCCGCTGTTTGCGCTACTTTTATTTTTAGTGTGCGGGTTGGCGCCCCGGTTATACGATCGGGATATTGAAAGATCTCGCCTTCATCTTCGTTTATTACTATTCCCTTAAACCCGTTATTGATTGTTTGAGTAAAAGCAGGTGCACCAAGAAGTAAAGAGAAAAGACCGGCGCTGCCTTGCTGAATAAATTGTTTACGAGTACCCATAAAACTAATTTGTTATTAAAAATTAATTTATAAATGAGTGAAAGAACTGGGGCTTTCTGCGCTCATTCGTTTATGTTGGGATTACCCTATTCATCCATTCAGCGTCTGAAAGATAATTTCTTAAAAAAATCTTGTTTCGCCACCTTCCGGTGATTGAATCAATCTCCAGGTCTTGCCCCGGGCAATCTGCCTTTGATCCATTTGATCTGTCCGTTATGATTGGATTCATGTTCAACAACATGAAACCATTTACAATAATTATTGGTAGGTCCCCAACCCCAGGTTTCATCTGTTTTCAATAACCATTTATCGTCTCTTTTTTTTAATTCAGCGATTGATTTTTCCCGTACTTCCTTTAAAATAGTAAAGTAGTAGTCAATATTTTTTCCTTTAAGCTGTTTTCTCGCTTGATCGCCAAGACTCATCGGCACGTCCCATTGTTTCTTTATCGACTCATCCCAGCTTCCCCATTTCATACCATCAAAGGTGTTGAGCTGATAATATTTTTCGGTAGCAGCTAAGTGCAACAACATAGCGCCAATAGAGTTTGAGTTGGAATCATGCAGGTAATCCAGCTGCTCCATCGTGATATTATTCAGGGGTCTTAGTATTGCCGTCCGCATCCAGTTCATCATTGATACTAATGTTCCAATCTGTGGCGAGAATCCTTCTTTGGGACCAATTAAATTAATATTGTCCACTGGCGAAGTTTCCATAGAGAACGCATCCTGAGGTAAGAGTGATATACCGGTGAATGCCGTTGTCAGTGTTGCAGTAGTTTTAATAAAGTTCCTGCGGCCGGAACCTTGTTTTATTTGTTCCATAAAAATTGTTTTCTGAAAGGTAAAACAAATCGCAATAGTATGGATAAACGAACCTCGCTTAGAGCCACGCCATAGTTATTCATTTCATTTAATCTTGTGTACTGCTGCGTTGCAAGACCTGGGCGCGGAGAAGAAAATTAAAGACAACGATGTATCTCCAGAGTTATACCTAACTGTTTTAAAAAGCTGATATTTGCACGGTTAAAGTTGAAACCACAACCGACCTCTCCCTTTTATTCCAATTAAATTCAGCAATCACATAATTTACTACAGTGAATAATTAGTATTTTTAAATGAACGCTATTCTTCCCCTTTAACATACACACTATGAAAAAGAAACTAATATTACTGCTTGCAAGTATCTCTTTCCTGGTCGCATTCAAATTAGTAAATGATGTATTGAGCGACGTTGGAACCACGCTTCAGGAAGTCAAACAAATTACGCTTGAACAGATCGCGAAAAAAAATTTTGACTTACCCCGTTATACTTCGCAAATACGTGATGCCTGTAAAAAACTACAGCCGGGTGTTCGTGAAGTAACAATGATGAATCTTGGAAAAGTAGTGAAAGACTATGTGCAATCAGGTTCCTTCCAGGCGGAGTACATGGCTTATGTTGAGAAGCAGGCAACAGGTCGTCGCGGCCCTGCACCAATGGATGAAGCGAGATGGGCAGATGAAAAAAAGAAAAAAACAGATCAGATGATCAAAAGCATGGCAACACCTGATGCGACTAAGATCTATGCCGAGACGCTTGACCCGCAATTGGAGGCCGCGCAAGGCATGCTGAAACTTTTGGAAGAATCACCGGATGCAAAAATTGGAAAGTCGAAAGAAGAATTACAAAAAGAGGTAGCCGATATAAAGGCATTGAAAGAATTATATGGAAAAGATGCAGAAGCTTTTAAAGTCAAATTCGCGGAATATATGGTAGACAAGCAACTGGCTATGCAAATAAATCGGAGTGCGGCAACGGAAGCGGAAAAACAGAAAAGAATAAACGAATTAAAAGATTATAAAAGCATCATCGCTACGCAGCTGAAACAGTTTTTGGATCTTTCAGCTACGGTAGATTTCACTGCACAAACGATGCAGAAAGGAAATAAACTTGTATTTGTGAACCCCGCCTACGAGGCAAAATCACCAGCATGGAAATTATGTTTCAGGAGCGGCAAGGAAGCAGTAACCGGCGCAAGAAAGTTTGCACAGCAGTGGTTGAATGAACTCAAGCCCGGTATTTAGAAGATCAAATTTGTTTGTGTTGTCTATTGATTTCAGAAATGAAACTTCTTCATGATCCGGAATAGGGTGATACCTTGCAACTATAAAACACTTTATGTATAAATCCCTCTTCTTTGTTATCCTGATCATTTTTATTTCCTGCCAAAGTTGTAAAGCACAAAACATCGGGAAAGATCTGGGTAAGATCTTTGAATCTTACATTGATTCGGGCTTCACAGGAATTGTACTGGTGGTTAAAAATGACAGCATTCTTCTGCAAAAAGGCTATGGGTTTGCAAATGATGAAAAAAAGATCCTTAATACGACAAAAACACTTTTCAACGTAGCATCGATCGGCAAACAATTTACTGCTGCTATTGTCTTACTGTTGGAAGAAAAAGGGCTCGTGAATACAAAAGATTATATAGCGAAATATACAGGCAGGTTGGGAGGTTTAAAGGACAGCGCCACGATCGAGCACCTCCTTTTACATTCATCAGGGCTTTTTCAGGAAGGATACGCATTTGATTACAGCAGCAAGGAAGCTTTTATTAGTTCTGTTAGCAAGTCGACGCTTGAATCTGTTCCAGGGGAAAAATGGCGTTATTCAAATGCAGGTTATAATTTATTAGCTGCCATTGTGGAAATTGTGACGAAAGAAACTTTTGAAGATGTATTAAATAAAATGATCTTTCAACCAGCGGGAATGATCTACACAGGTTACCCCTGGGAAAACCGGATACAAAAAAACTTACTTGCAACAGGATACAATTCGAAAGGTGAAGCGCAACCACCGGCGGTAAATGTTTGGGGCACCAGGGGACCGGGAAATCTTGTAACAAATACAGAGGATATATTGAAGTGGTACAGAACTGCATGGGTCGGTAACACGATCATTCCTGCAAAAATAAAAGAAAGGATGTTGCAGGATCATATACCTGGTAAGGAAACGTTCTCCTGGAATAAAGGAACAACTGCTACCGGTAAAAAATTTTATCACAAAGGCGGAGGAAGACCTGATTTTGAAAGCAATTTAATGTGGTGGCCGGACGATAATATTTTTTTATTCTTTTCAATAAACAGGGACAAGAATTTGCGAAGACTTATTTTCAGAGATATTAGTGCCTTTATGAATAAGTTCTAACTTCTGAAAAGTAACAGGAATATTAAGTGAGGCATCCTGCAACTTCAATTTATTTTTTACCAAGCTTCAATAGTCCGAAGCCTAGCGATAATTGAAAAACCTGGCTTTTAATAGTTTCATATGCCGGATCCTCACTGTTATCCGTTAATCCCAAGTTGTAACGTGCGTCAATTTTGAGACCTATCGGAGTATCCCAGCCCACTCCCATTCCCGCGCTGATATCAGAAGTTTT
>CBFGXP010000303.1:0-3815 GCA_965652775.1 uncultured bacterium | reverse complement strand
ACATGCCATAAAAAGCTTTGGCATTTGGGATAAGTGCTGCCAAGTATTTCAGGAAACATTTCATAAAGGATGCCGTTCCAGCAGGCTTTTTCCAGTTCTTCAATCGCCGAATATTTTCTGCCATTTATATTTTCTTCCGTATTCGTAAGCTGTTTATTCGTTAAGCTTGTGCCCGTGAAAAGGATTATTTCGTGTTGAAGGTTTGTCTGATTCATATTACTTGTTTTTTTCATAATGCCAAGCTACTACCACAAACAGACCGTTTATAATTGAATTTTGCATTCGCGTCTCCCCGTTTTGCAATTTTTGCAACGGCCTTTTCGATTTTTTTAACAGAGGCAGGGCTGAACCTTCGAAATGATTTTGGTCATGAAGAGTTGCAAAATTTGCAACTTTTAAAGGCCATAATTGTATTTTTAAACGGAAATGGCCTATCTTAAAACCGGAAGCGTTGCATTTTGCGTAAGCTCAAGCCAACTACGAATCAACCATGCCCGATTACCAGTCACAGGAATTTCTGTTCCAGCGGATTAAGGAACTTTTACCACCCCATGCCTCTTTAGTCGAAAGTGTAGCCAGCATATTGCATGTAAGCAGCGACAGCGCTTATCGTCGTATTCGGGGTGAAACGCCTGTGGTGCTTGATGAGGCAAAGGAGCTTTGCAGTCATTTTAAGTTATCCCTTGATCAGATATTAAATGTCAAGAGTGGCTCTACACTTTTTCAAAGTGTACGCGTCAACACAAATAATTATAAGTATGAACTGTACTTAAGAGACCTGATAAAACAGTTGCAGTACATCGGCAGCTTTATACATAAAGAGATTATCTATCGCAGCAAGGATGTACCCTTATTTCATAATTTCTATTATAAACCGCTGATAGCCTTCCGGTATTTTTTCTGGATGAAAAATGTCATACAGCACCCTGATTTTGCCGATCGGGACTTTGAACTAAACTGTGTTTCTCCGGAAATCGAGAAGCTGAGCTGCGAATTGATCCTTGAGTATAATAAAATTCCCTCTACAGAAATATGGAACACCGAGTGTATCAATGCTGCTATTTCGCAGATCGAGTTTTATAAAGACTCTGGTTATTTTATATCTACTGCCGATATTAAAACAGTATATGATTCACTGGAAGAAACGTTGATTCACCTGAAAAATGAAGTGGAATATGGTTGTAAATTTATGCCCGAAGAAAATCCTGAATCCAAAAAGACGAACTTCAAATTTTTTTATAACAGGGCAATGCTCGGCGACAATACGATCATGATCGTTACCGATCGGGTGAAAACTGCTTTTCTTAACTATGATGGATTGAATTATATACAGACAAGAGACGAATCGTTTTGTGAGCCACTTTACGAGGATCTTCAGAACCAGATGAAAAGAGCAACTATTATCAGCCAAAGCAGCGAGAAGCAAAGGAATATTTTTTTTAATATTATGCTTGGTAAAATAAGCGATCGTAAAAGGAATTTGTAAATGAAAATTATAATAATATGAATGTTACTGAGCTGCAGCAGCAGCTTTTCCAACGTATCAAATCCAAATTGCCGGCAGAAGCATCGGTAGCGGATGAAATATCAAACCTGCTTGGAATTAGCAGTGACAGCGCTTACCGGCGCATGCGGGGTGATAAGGAAGTTACATTTGACGAACTGTATAAAATCGCCACGCATTATAAAATTTCATTGGATCAATTGATGAATATTAATACAGGCAGTTTCTTATTCCAGGGAAATTTGTTGAATCCCAAAACACACCGTTATGATGCTTATCTCACAGGGATGATGCACAACCTTGCATACTTTAACAGCTTTAAGAAAAAGGAATCTTATTACCTGTGTAAAGACACTCCAATTTTTCATTGGTTTACTAACAGGGATATCGCGGCGTTCAAGTATTTTTTCTGGATGGGTACATTGATCTATTTTCCCGAGTTTAGAAATAAAAAGGTAAGCCTGGACGAATACCCTGACGAATTGTTTGAACTGGGTAAAAAAGTAAGCAATTTATATCAAACGGTGGATACCTACGAGCTCTGGAATATTGAAAGCTGGAACAGTACCCTTCACCAGATCGAATATTACCTGGACAATGATATGTTCAAATCTGATGAGGATGCCTTACGGGTATACGAAGGGGTTGAAAAAATATTGGACCACCTTGAAGAACAGGCAAAACGTGGTTATAAATTCAATATTGATGATCCGGAGAAAAAACCTCTTGGCAAGTATTATATGTATTTTAATGAGCTCGTGATCCTTGATAACACGATGGTACTGGTGCTGGATAATTCGAAAATCGCAAGCTTACCCCATACGGCTATTAATTACCTGCTGACACGGGACATTGCATATTGTGAAAACTTTTATAATTATGTACAGAATCTTATCAAGCGTTCCACACTCATAAGCGAAGTAAGTGAGAAGGAAAGATCGAGATATTTCCGGCGCATGCATGAAAGGATCGACAAACGGAAAATAAGCCTTAAAGTGTAGTGTTATAGTTTTCAAAAGAACCACGCCAGGCTTTTACCGGCCGGATTTTTGGATTACTTTTGACTTACTATGAAACAAATTATACTCATCTTGCTGGCAGCCAATCTTGCTGTCACCTCTAACTCCCAATCTATTCTGGATCAAGCTAAAAAGAGATTTGGCAAGAATAATTCAACCATTACCGAAGAAGAAGCGGGATTTGGTGTAAAAGAGGCGTTGAACAATGGTATAAGTTCAGCAGTTTCTTATCTGAATAAGCCTGACGCTTTTTTCAAAAACGACCTATATAAAGTATTGCTTCCTCCGGACGCAAAAAAGATGGAAAAGACACTAAGGGACATTGGGATGGGAAAGATGGCGGATGACGCCATTGAAGCCATTAACCGTGGTGCAGAGGATGCGGTGGGTTTTGCTGCTCCAATTTTTGTAGATGCAATAAAGAAGATGACAGTAACTGATGCGTTAAAATTGGTTTCAGGCGGAAAAAACTCTATTACAAATTTTTTCCGCGAGAAAACATCTGCCCAATTAAAAGCTGCTTTTATTCCTGTGATCGACAAATCACTTGAAAAAACAAATGCTACAAAATATTACGGTGATGCAGTTAACAGGTATAACAAGGTTCCATTAGTTAAAAAAATGAACCCTGATCTTTCCGATCATGTTGCTGAAAAAACATTATTTGCCTTGTTTGACAGGATCGCCGTGGAGGAAGCAAATATTCGCAGTAACCCCGCTGCAAGAACATCTGATCTGTTGAAGAAGGTGTTTGGAGGTAAATAATTCTACAGAACATTAAAATAAGCTGATTAGATAAAAAACTCCGGAAATAATGGCCGGAGTTTTTTATTGCGCACAGTTTATAAGGTTAGTTTCAGGCTTAACGACGGTATATTTCGATTTACAATACTTGAATTTAGTATTTGTTGGATATTTTCATTCTTGAAAGACATGCTCATTCCTCTCTTTTTGTTTCTTGCAGAAGCAGTAAACATAGGCACACTGGCACCAACCATAACCAACCCGCCTATAGCCAAAAAAGGTCTATTGGCCGATTCGCCGTAATCCGGATTTACTTCTATGGATGCTAAAAGGAGAGACAAAGAACCCGCGCCCAACAATACCCATGCAGTCGTTTTTTGTTTTTTACTTTTTTTCAGGTATTCAGCTTTCGTTATTTCCGGAATTGTTATGTTGGTCTCTTGCCCATACGCGGCTGTAAAGAACACAAGGATTATAAATGTGGCGATCGATTTTTTCATGGTGGTGCTGTTTATCTTTAAATCTACACTCTTTAGCTGTATTTAATT
>CBFGXP010000302.1:0-3853 GCA_965652775.1 uncultured bacterium | reverse complement strand
AGCATGGCCTGTAGCAGCAGCCATTCGTCATTTCAGGGATGAATTTGAATGGCATATATTGAATCCTGACGAATGTTTAAGAAGAAATTATGGTCTGGCGAATTATGCAAAACCATTGGAAGTTATAGCAAGTTAAAGTGAAAACTTAAAGTTAGGTTTTATAAAATGGCAGAAGAGAAGAAATTATTTAAAGTAACAATCGATAACATCACAATTGATGTGGAACCGGGTACAACTGTATTGCAGGCTGCACGAAAAATCGGTGGTGATGTGACACCGCCTGCTATGTGTTACTACACACATTTGAAAGGCAGTGGCGGTAAATGCCGTACTTGTTTGATTGAAGTGGCTGCCGGTTCAACGGCCGATCCAAGACCAATGCCGAAACTTGTTGCCAGCTGCCGTACCAATGTAATGGATGGAATGGTTGTAAAAAATATCACAAGTGATAGAGTGCTTGAAGCGAGAAATGCTGTCGTGGAATTTTTATTGATCAACCACCCGCTTGATTGCCCGATATGCGACCAGGCCGGCGAATGTGATCTGCAGGACCTTTCATACAATCACGGCAAGGAAGGAACCAGGTATGAGTTTAAAAGAAGAACATTTGACAAGGAAGATATCGGACCCTATATACAACTGCACATGACAAGATGTATTCTTTGTTATCGATGCACCTATGTTGCTGACCAGTTAACAGATCACCGTGTCCATGGAGTATTAGATCGTGGTGATCATTCTGAGATTTCAACATATATAGCAAAAGCAATTGACAATGATTTTTCAGGAAACATGATCGATGTATGTCCTGTCGGCGCATTAACTGACAGAACTTTTCGCTTTAAAAATCGTGTATGGTTTACAAAACCAATGGATGCTCATCGCAATTGTGATAAATGCTGTGGCAAAGTAACATTATGGCTTCGTGGTGACGACGTTCTAAGAGTTACGGCCAGGAAAGATCAATGGGGTGAAGTGCAAACTTATGATGGCAAACCGGGCTGGATCTGTAATGACTGTCGCTTTCATAAAAAACATAAGTACGATTGGGAGATCGAGGGATTGACAAATATTACCCGGTATTCCGTTATCTCGCAGGGAAAATATCCGGGTTTACAAATGCCGAAAGAAACAATTGCCGAAGTAATGGGAGGCAAATCGCCAAACTTACTGATGGATATACATACGATAAGTGGCGTGAATGATCCCGATGTAGACTTAAGTAAGATAAAAGGACCGGCAACGAGTAATAATTTTAACCCTAACCCTTAAAGGGACTTTAGGGGAAATTTCGTTATATGTTGAAAATGATAAACGGAAATGTGAGGAAAGATCAAATTTTAAAACTATTAAAGTCCCTTTAGGGATTTAGGGTTTATGGATTGGTGGATCTTATTAGAAAAGACAATTTTGATCTTAGCAGTGGTAACTATATCGCTGGTTATTGCTATGTATGCAACGTGGGCGGAAAGAAAGGTCGCGGCTGTTATCCAGGATCGTCGCGGGCCAAACAGGGCCGGACCATTTGGATTATTTCAACCGCTTGCAGATGGATTAAAACTTTTCATGAAAGAAGAAATCATTCCTAATGCTTCTTCTAAATTTCTTTTTATTGCCGGACCTGCGCTGGCAATGATAACTGCGCTGATGACAAGTGCTGTTATTCCGTGGGGACCTTCAGTTAATTTATTTGGCAGAGATATAAACCTGCAGATCGCTGATGTCAACATTGGAATACTTTTCATTTTTGGCGTGGTAAGTTTAGGGGTTTATGGGATTATGATCGGTGGATGGGCATCTAATAATAAGTTTTCATTATTGGCAGCAATACGTGGTGCATCACAGATGGTTAGCTATGAATTGCCGATGGGTATTTCCATCATAGCATTGATGCTTGTTACGGGATCGCCGAGATTGAGTGATATCGTAACGCTGCAAACGCAAGGTTTGTGGAATGTAATCTATCAGCCATTGGGTTTCCTGATATTTTTTATTTGTGCGTTAGCTGAATGTAACCGCACACCTTTTGATCTTCCGGAAGCTGAGAATGAATTGAACTTTGGTTATCACCAGGAATATTCATCTATGAAACTTGGCTTTTATTTATTTGCTGAATACATAAACATGTTCATCAGTGGAGTGGTAATGTCAACACTGTTTTTTGGAGGTTATGATATTCCGTTTGTCAATGAAGCCAATTGGGGTAATCACTGGTGGGTTGGATTGATCGGTTTTGGCGTATTAATGACCAAAGCATTATTCTTTGTTTTTTTATTTATGTGGATACGATGGACTATTCCACGTTTCCGTTATGATCAGCTGATGAATTTAGGTTGGAAGAAATTAATTCCACTGTCGTTGATCAATATGGTGATAACGGCGGTGGTGTTATTGTTATTGAATAAGTAACCCCCTGCCCCCCTAAAGCGGTGACTTAGGCTGGTAAGAACCCTTTGATAACAAAATTGATTACTCCCAAAGAGTAAAATGTAAATAGCTTAGGGTTTTTAAGCGGGGAAAATAGAAGATAAAGATTTCTTGAACTCCGTAGGAGTTCAAGATTTTGAAATAAGGAGTAATTAAAAGAATATGGTATGTTGAAATGTGCTTAGGAGAGAACAAAAAGTACAAGCGTGCGACTTTGCCACTGGCAAAGTCGAAGGCAACGGAAGTAAAATAGAATTGTTGTCGCCGGGCACATAAAATATATTTGCGAACTTTTGAAATAATAAACATAATGCAGGCATTAACAAACAGGGCAAAATTGGTGGATCGCAGGCCAATGTCGGCGGTGGAAAAGATTTACCTGTGGAATATTCTGAAAGGGATGATCATCACTTTCAGGCATATTTTTAAAAAGAAAGCAACGATCCAGTACCCGGAACAAAAAAGAAGTTTTAGTTCTGTGTTTCGCGGTTTACATATTTTGAATCGTGATGAAGAGGGTCGTGAAAGATGTACTGCTTGCGGGTTGTGTGCTGTGGCCTGCCCTGCAGAAGCGATCACAATGGAAGGCGCTGAGCGTTTGCCGACGGAAGAACATTTATATCGTGAAGAGAAATATGCAGCAAAGTATGAGATCAATATGCTTCGCTGTATCTTCTGTGGATTGTGCGAAGAAGCTTGTCCGAAAGATGCGATCTATTTGTCGCAGACTTTTGCACCGGCAAATTATTCCAGGGAAGGGTTTATTTATAAAAAGGAAGATTTGCTGATCCCTCATCCTAAAGAAAATCCTGAAGCGTATGCAAAGGCATTGGGAGAAAGGAAAAAAATTAATAATTAGTATTTATAATTGTTGATTTGAAGATTAACTGTTTATAAGAAATGGGTGTTACTCAAGTACTTTTCCTGATCCTTTCAGTGATGGCGCTGTTTAGCGCCTTAATGGTTATTACCAGCAAAAATCCAATGCACAGTGTAATCTGGCTGATTATAGTATTCTTTGCCATTTCAGGTCATTATCTTCTTCTTAATGCACAATTTTTAGCAATTGTGAATATCATTGTGTATGCAGGTGCCATTATGGTATTGTTTCTTTATGTATTGATGTTGATGGACCTGAAAAAAGAAACCGAGCCACCAAAGAACCGCTGGTTGAAGATCGCTGGTGCGATTGCAGGTGGTAGTTTGTTATTAGTATTAGTAGCAGCATTGCGAAAAGTAGATATTGAAAATGGAATTGCCGAAACAAGAACCGGTGAGATTGGTTTGATTGAAAACCTGGGAAAAGCCTTATTCAGTGAATATGTGATTCCATTTGAAATTAGCAGTATTTTATTTTTAAGCGCTATGGTAGGGGCGGTGGTGATTGGGAAGAAGGAATAAACCCCTGTCCGCTAAAGAGGGGAAC
>CBFGXP010000301.1:0-3862 GCA_965652775.1 uncultured bacterium | reverse complement strand
TGTTATCAAATATTTGCAGGTCACTTACCTGCGGCCACACAAGTTTATCTTTGATAATTGCATCGGTCCATCTTTTTCTTTCTCCATCAAGTGATACGCCCAGTATTTCAAATCCTTTGAACTTATATTGTTGATATAACCGGATCAGGTGAGGATTTTCTGCGCGACATGGCACACACCACCCAGCCCAAAAATCAATAAGAAGATACTTACCCCTGAATGCAGAAAGATTTATTTCATTGCCGGAAGTATCTGCCTGTGAAAAATCCAGGGCTTGCATACCGGGTGCAGTTTTTTTATTCATCTCAATTCGCTTCACAGCCTTTTCTACGAGTGCATGATGCAAGATAGAAGTATCCAGTAAATGATAGACCGGTTCTACAATAGCGAGATCGATTCTATCATCACCGCAAAATTCTTCGAATTTATAGGCGCTGATAAGTGATGATGGATATTTTCTTATAAAGGCTCCAAGTACTTTCTGCTTTTCACTAAAAAGGGCGGGATATGCTTCATTGAGCAGTTTATCCTTTTGCTTTTCATTTTTCTCCGCTTCGGCTTTTTTATAAGCATTATCGAGTTCATCGTACTTTTTTTTAACAGGTTGCAATTTTTTTTGCAACTCGGAAAATTGCAATTGCATAGCTGAACCGCTATAGCTTGCATCTGCCAGTTTATTTTCTGTGCTGATATTTATCTTTTCTTCTTCGAGCCATACGTCACATGTATTTTCAGGACCTGGAGATTGTTCATCTTTTGAAAGCGTATAGATCTTTGCGATGGTTAGTTTACCGGGCATGTTTCCCTTCAGGGTAAATTTTCCATTTGTAAACGATAAAGAATCTATATAAGGACCTTTGGATGTAAAGTACCTGAGAAATGCTCTGCTTTGTTTTGTTCCTTCTTTTATAGTAACATCTATTTGGTATTGTGAAGAAGTCTGCCCGTAAAGAGAACCAGTCATTAATATCACTGACCATAAGAGCAAGGAAAAAGTTCTCATAACCATAAAATAAAATATAAATCTAAAGGTGAAGGGAAGGGCACAGGCAACTACCTGACGAAAGGAAAAATTTCCTTGACAAGAGGATTTTTCTTAGTCAGCGAATCATCGCTCTATGGATATATGTAAATAAAAAGAGCTGCTGTGCAGCCCTTGAATTAAACATAAAGCAGGATCAGTTAAGCGCTGCTTCTTTTTTTCTTTCGGGCAAACCAATTGCAGCTGTTTCATTTACTTCATAACAAAAATTTGTTGCCAGGCCCGCTGATTCTTTATCAAGGAATTTTTGAAGTTCATCAACATTCCCTGCTTCCCAAACACAGGTCCCCGTTTTGCCATCCTGAGATGGAAATACAGACAGAACGCTGGTGCCGGCAGGTGCAGCTCCGATAACGGATTGTGCTTTTGTCCAGAAAGTTGCAGGGTCGGTGATGTTGGTGTGTTGTGCTATTACTAACATAATTTAAGATTTATATCCGTTCCAAAAATCAGGATCGGACGTGGTTAAAAAAAAGAATTCAGAAAAGGGGATCAAAAAGAAAAGTTTTCATCTCATACCAGATCAGGCCAGTTGAGTGAATCCAGGCGGCACTGGTAAATGTAGTCTTTTTCTTCAACAGGTATCTATGGAACGAAGATTGTACTAAAAATCAGGGCATCTTTAAAGTTAGATACATAACTCCAAAACCTGTTATTTATGCAACACGATAAAACAATTGTACTTCAAACCTTTTCAGACCTCATGGAAGCAAAGGCTCTTCAGAATAAACTGGAAGAACATGGTATTACATCATCTCTTACAGATGAAAATGTGCTTGGCATGGATCCCATAGCTGGTATTGAGGTTAAAATTTTTGAAAAAGATAAAGAGGCGGCGTTGAAATTAGTAGATCAATGATCTGCCGGTGGTTTCGGCATAATTGTACACATCAAAACCGCACATTATTTTGGTTGAGTAAATTATACATCCCGAAATGAGATCCTATTATAGTTTTTCTATCAGGTTCCATTTTTGTAAATTACAGTAGTATAAAAATCCCAGATCATGGTCCTGAATGTAAATGGTGTGAAGCGTGAAGTCATGGTGGATCCCGATGTTACATTACTTACAGTTTTGCGGGATCACCTTGAGCTGACCGGGAGCAAATATGGTTGCGGAGAAGGAGCCTGTGGCGCATGCACAGTATTAATAAACGACAATCCGACCAAGTCATGTATAACCCCTGTTGGCAATGCAACAAACAAAGAGATCATCACGATCGAAGGCCTTGAAAAAAATGGAAAACTGCATCCAGTCCAGGAAGCGTTCCTTAAAACAGATGCTTTTCAATGTTCCTATTGTGCGCCAGGCATGATCATGACGGCAGCTGCGCTGCTTAAAAAAAATAATGACCCGACTGAAGATGCCATTATAAAGGCGATGAACGGAAATATCTGCCGTTGCGGAACTTATCCTTACATTCTAAAAGCCATTAAGCTGGCAGCTAGATCATAAAATTACTCACAATGGAAAACCCAGGTTATTCACCCCATCCATTTGAGCCAGACCAAAACGAACTTCCACGTAAAACGAATTATGATTTTGCACTTGACCGTCGTAAATTTTTTAAGCTCACCGGCGGTGGTTTGATCGTTGTATTTGTCTTAAAAGATTTGTTTTCGCTTGATAGCGAAACGCCTCCTTCCGAAACTTCAACAACGGCAGGTGTAGAGTCATGGATACATATTGGTGAAGATGGGACGGTGAGTGTTTATACCGGAAAGGTTGAAGTGGGACAGAACATACGTACTTCATTGAGTCAAATTGTTGCGGAGGAATTGATGGTGCCTGTGTTGTCAATTAAGATGATAATGGGAGATACGGACCTGGTACCATTTGATGCAGGTACTTTCGGAAGCCGCACGACTCCGCAAATGGGTACTCAACTGCGCAAAGCTGCAGCAACGGCCCGAATGGCACTGGTGGACATGGCTGCAAAAAAATGGAACACAACAGCAACAAGTTTGCGAACTGAAAATGGAATGGTGGTGAATGGTACGACCAATGAAAAAATAAACTATGGGGCGCTTACAAAAGGTGAGAAATTCATGATCACCATTTCAGATGATGTCCCGGTGATTGCAGCAAAAGACTGGAAGGTGGCAGGAAAATCTTTACCCAAGGTAGATCAGCTAAATTTTATTACGGGTAAACATATCTATGTTTCAGATATGAAATTGCCGGGTATGCTTTATGGTAAGGTTTTGCGGGCACCGTCTTATGGAGCAAAACTTATAGATGCGGATCTTACGCAAGCAAAGAATATCCCGGGTGTTATTGTTGTGAAGGATGGAGATTTTATCGGAGTAGCAGCACCTGATCTTAAAACTGCAACAAAGGCGATGCAATCGATAAATGCAAAATGGGAAGAGAAAAAAGAGCATCCATCAAACGCAAACATTTTTGACTACCTGGTGAAGAATGTCTCCGTAGAAAGCAGTGGCAGAAATTCAGGAACGACAAACGGAGATGTTGAACGCGGATTAAGGGAAGCTGATTTCAAACATGCTGCTACTTATAATATCCACTACATTGCGCATGTGCCACTGGAACCAAGAGCTGCAGTAGCAGAATGGAACAATGAAAAACTTACTGTCTGGACAGGAACACAACGTCCATTTGGAGTTCAGGAAGAATTGGCCGAAAGTTTTAGAATAGATAAAAAGAATATCCGTGTAATTATGCCGGATACAGGTTCAGGTTATGGAGGAAAGCATAGCGGCGAGACTGCTATTGAAGCAGCCCGCCTCGCAAAGGAGGCGAATAAACCTGTTAAAGTTGTCTGGACAAGAGAGGAAGAATTTGTGTGGGCATACTTC
>CBFGXP010000300.1:0-3876 GCA_965652775.1 uncultured bacterium | reverse complement strand
ATATGAAGGTTTATTTTGATTACTTATTTAAACGAGCTGAGTTATTAGTACTCGCAGGTGACACGGCAAACGCAATTAAAACTCTTGAATTTTTTGTGATCCCCGGAGAATTAACCGAAGCTGGTTTGCAGCTGGCGAACCTTTATGCAGAAACAAAAAATCCAAAAACGATCGCTATCTGCGATTCAATGAATAAAAACGATCAAAGCAAAAGGGATCCAAATCCTGATTACCTGAAAGGCGTTTATTATTATAATATTGATGACTATGACAATGCATTAAAGCAATTTAATTCCAGTATAAAAAAAGATTACACTTTTTTAGATGCTTATATGGAAAAGGGAAGGATCTTTTATAAGCAAAACAAATGTGATGAAGCAATAAAAGTTTATGATCTCGCCATCACTGTTTCGAATAGCTTTGCTGATGCACATTTTTGGAAAGGGAAATGCGAGGAAGTGTTAGGTAAACTGGATGATGCAAAGATCAGTTACCAGCGGGCCTACGCATTTGATAAAACACTTACTGAAGCAAAGCATGCTGCTGATAGAATTAAAAATTAAGAATAAATAATTTCAGGCGTTGTATCTTGCAGCGCAAAATTGCTAAATGCCCATTATTGCTCCTTCCCTTTTATCTGCCAATTTTCTGAACCTGGAAGCCGATTGTAAAATGCTTAATGAAAGCGAGGCCGACTGGTATCATCTTGATGTGATGGATGGTCGCTTTGTACCTAATATTAGTTTCGGCCCGATGCTCATTTCATTTTTCAGGAAAGCGACTACAAAAATTTGCGATGTTCATTTAATGATCGAGGAACCGGGTAAATATGCTGAGCAATTTAAAAATGCAGGTGCAGATGTGCTTTCTGTGCATATCGAAGCATGTCCTCACCTCCACAGGAACGTTCAACAGATCCGATCAATGGGGATGAAAGCCGGTGTTGCTATCAATCCGCACACACCCGTTGAAAGCTTGCAAGATGTGCTGGCCGATATTGATCTTGTTTGCATGATGAGTGTAAATCCGGGTTTTGGCGGACAAAAATTTATTCACCATACTTTGAAAAAGATAAAGATGCTGCGCAAAATGATTGATGAAAAAGGGTTGAAAGTTTTAATTGAAATTGATGGTGGCGTTACATTAGAAAATGCAGGAACAATCGTCGCTGCCGGAGCAGATGTTCTTGTAGCCGGTAACACCGTATTCAGCTCACAAGATCCGAAAGGAACGATTGCTCAATTGAAAAAACTTTAACTCCAATGGCAAAAGATCTGTTTAGCAAACAAGCTGATCTTTATGCCCGATATCGCCCAACTTACCCAGCAGAACTCTACCAGTATATTCTTTCTTTTGTAAAAGAAAAAAACATTGCATGGGATTGTGCAACCGGCAATGGACAGGCAGCAGTTGTATTAGCTGATCATTTCAAAAAAGTTGTTGCTACAGATATCAGTGCTGAACAAATTGAAAAGGCAACTTTCAAAGAAAATATTGAGTGGTTGGTATGTCCGGCCGAATCCACGCCGTTTGCAGAAAACACATTTGATCTTGTTACTGTTGCACAAGCATATCATTGGATAAAATGGAAAGAGTTCAGAAATGAAGTAAGACGTGTTTGCAAAAACAATGCTGTAATAGCTGTGTGGCTATATTATGATCATACCACTGGTGATAAACGAATTGATAAGGTTGTACGCGACTTCTATGAAAATGTAACCCGGCCTTATTGGGATTACGAAAGAAAATATGTGGAAGAATTATATGCTACTGTTGCGTTTGACTATGAGCTATTACCCTTTAAGAATTTCGAGATCAATCTGCACTGGCAACGGGAAGATCTGCTTGGTTACATCAGCAGTTGGAGCGCTATTCAAAAGTACATTAAAGTAAATGGTCACTCTCCTATTCCGATCATAGAAAAAGAAATAAATAAATTGTGGCCTCAAGGTGAAAAGAAACAAGTGATCTTTCCAGTTTACCTGAAACTTGGAAGGGTATCCAGATAGTAAATGCGGATTTTATTGATTAATATTGTTCCCAAATCCGCTTCTTAGGAATGAACCGCCAACCAAGCTTAATCCTTGTCTCCAGCCTTTTGTCTATTGCCTGTTTTTTATTGCCTGTTGATTCAATCTTTGCTCAAAAAAAACCTGCTTTCGTTACCGGCAAGGTGCTTGACGAAAATGAAAACCCACTTTCAAATGTTTCCGTTACTATTCTTGGACAGCAAAAAGGGATCGCCACGTCCGATTCAGGTACATTTCGTTTAAGAGTAACTGCCGATAAGGCATTTGCAATTGTTTTTAGCTATACTGGTTTTAAGACCCAGCAAAAAAATTTTCTATTAAGCGAAAATGAAGAAGAGACGATTGTCATTCGTTTGGAAAGAGAAGGCAAAATGCTGGAAGAAGTGATCGTAATGGATCAGCGTGACAGAAAAGAAGCTGGTCTTATCCGACCAAATCCAAAATCAGTTATTAATCTCCCAACTCCCGTGATGGGAGTAGAAAGTCTTATCAAAGTTTTTGTTGGATCAAACAATGAACTTACATCACAATATTCAGTTCGCGGCGGCAGCTATGACGAAAATCTTATTTACGTAAATGATTTTGAGATTTTCCGCCCATATCTTGTGCGAAATGGTCAACAGGAAGGTTTAAGTTTTATTAATCCTGAAATGGTTCGTAACATCAGTTTTTACAATGGCGGTTTCCAGGCTAAGTATGGTGATAAGATGAGCAGTGTGCTGGATATTCAATACAAAAAACCAAAACGTTTTGGTGGTTCAGCGTATGTAAGCATTTTGGAACAAGGCTTACAACTTGAAGGCATTTCGAATAACAATAAATTAAGTTACCTGGTGGGTGCCCGTAACCGTACCAACAAGAATTTACTAAGCAGCCAGGAAACACAAGGGAACTATGTGCCTTCATCATCCGACTTCCAGGCGTTGATCAATTATCAATTTAATGATAGATGGCAGGCGGAGTTTTTAGGAAACATTTCTCAAACAAAATTTACACTGGTTCCGGAATTCAGCCAGCTTACTTCTTCTGTCTTCTCTCCTTATTTCACTGCTGTACTTGGACTTGATGTATATTTTGATGGCCAGGAAAGAGATCAGTATAAAACAAATATGATGGGACTTGCCATCACTAATCAAACAAGAAAAAACCTCCGGCTGAAATGGATGGTGTCAAGATTTGAAAATGATGAGCAGGAAAATATTGATATATCAGGAGCCTACCTGTTTGGAGAAAGAGATTTTGACAAAGCAAAACCAACATTTGGTTTGATCGTAAATCCGCTGGGCGCAGGAGTGTTTCAGAACTTTGCCCGAAATGAATTAAATATTGAAAACTGGAATGTATCGCACAAAGGAACGCTTGATAAAGGAAAGAATGTTTTCCAATGGGGAATTGGTATTGACAAAACAGATATTGCTGATAAATTGAATGAATGGGAGTACAATGATTCAGCAGGTTATTCACTTCCTTACAACCCGGCAGTTTTGCAGTTGAACAAAGTGATCAAATCAACATCATCATTAAACATTAATAAAGTTTCAGGATTCTTCCAGGACAACCTGGTCTTTGGCGATTCATCAAATTCATTTACACTGCAGGCGGGCATTCGTTACAATTATAATTCGCTCAATAAGGAATTTTTATTATCACCAAGAGTGGGTGCAAGCTGGCAGCCCAAAGGTGGAAAGGATATCATCTACCGCGCTGCCGCGGGTATTTATGTTCAGCCTCCTTTGTATCGTGAGCTCAGAAGATATGATGGTACTGTGAATACAGATGTAAAGGCACAAAAAAGTTTCCAGGTTGTTGGTGGCTTTGACTATAATTTTAAAAGAACCAACAAACC
>CBFGXP010000299.1:0-3894 GCA_965652775.1 uncultured bacterium | reverse complement strand
AAACTGATCCTGAAGCACAAAAATTACTGGAGCAATGTATGGTGCGTATGCCAAACCAAAACATCAGCAAGGATGAGTCACGCCAGATCCTGGAATTTATGCGATCCAATGATGGAGAAAAGTAGAGCATGCCGCATTCATTTTTTTGATCTAAATAATAACAATATGAAACTTAATTTCTTCAAAACCTATGTGGCTTTGATACTGATCTCGTCCTGTCTTATTGCTCTGCAAAGTTGTAAACCTAAAACAGCACAGTCTGCAGCAAGTGGCGATGCTTCAAAGTCTTTTGTTGCACCCGGTAACTACGACGAGTTTTATAATGTCGTATCGGGGGGCTTCAACGGCCAGGTAGCCGTGTACGGTATTCCATCAGGTCGTTTATTTCGTATCATACCTGTCTTTTCTCAATCCCCGGAAAGCGGTTATGGTTTTAGTGAAGAAACAAAGCCGATGCTGAACACCTCTCATGGTTTTGTACCATGGGATGATCAGCACCATATTGCTCTATCACAAACTAAAGGAGAACATGACGGTCGATGGGCTTTTGCAAATGGTAACAACACCCCACGTATAGCACGGATAGATTTGACGACGTTCCGAACTTCGGAAATTTTGGAAATACCGAATAGTGCAGGTAATCACGCCTCACCCTTTATTACAGAAAATTCTGAATACGTTGTCGCAGCAACCCGCTTCAGCATTCCGCTTGATGATCAGAATGGCGATGTCCCCATCAACACTTACAAACAGAATTTCAAAGGATCAATAAGTTTCATATCTGTCGATCCAACGTCGGGAGAAATGAATATTGCGTTCCAGATCCGTACTCCGGGTGTGAACTTTGACCTGTCCCGTGCAGGTAAAGGCAAATCTCATGGCTGGTTCTTTTTCAGTTGCTACAATTCTGAAAAGGCCAACACACTATTGGAACAAAATGCCTCTGCTAAGGATAAAGACTTTGTGCTGGCTGTAAACTGGAAAAAAGCAGAAGAATATGTAAAAGCTGGCAAAGCAAAAAAGCAAGCTGTAAAATATGCACACAATGTATATGATGAAAATACTCACACAGCTACTTCCGCGATAAAGACAGAGATCGTCATATTAGATCCTGCCGATTGTCCGGATATGATGTACATGATCCCTTGTCCAAAATCACCGCATGGAACAGATGTAGACCCTACCGGTGAATATATAGTAGCTTCGGGCAAGCTTGCGGCAAGTATTCCTGTGTTCTCATTTACCAAACTTCAAAAGGCAATAGCGGATAAAGCTTTTGATGGCGAATATGATGGCATTACCGTTATTAAATATGAATCTGCGTTACATGGAGAAGTGGTGAAACCCGGACTTGGACCTTTGCATACAGAATTTGATGGAAAAGGGTATGCCTATACGTCTATGTTTCTTTCTTCTGAAATAGTAAAATGGAGATTAAGTGACCTGGAGGTACTCGATCGTGTACCTACCTATTATGCTATTGGTCATTTATCCGTGCCTGGTGGCCCAACGGCAAAACCTCATGGTAAGTATATGATCGCTTACAATAAGATGACTAAAGATCGTTACCTGCCAACCGGGCCAGAGCTGACGCAAAGCGCCCAGTTATATGATATCAGCGGGGAAAAAATGAAATTAATTCTCGACTTTCCTACAACCGGCGAGCCGCACTATGCCGAAGCAATACCCGCCGCTTTGATACAAAATAAGCAAAGGAAAATATACAAAATTGAAGAGAACAAACATGCCTATGTTTCTATGGGCGAAGGCAAGGCTAAAGTAGAACGAAACGGTAACCAGGTGCATGTATGGATGACAGCGATCCGCTCTCACCTGACACCGGATAATATTGAGGGCATCAAAGTTGGTGATGAAGTGTATTTCCACATAACAAACCTTGAGCAGGATTGGGATGTGCCGCATGGCTTTGCTGTAAAGGGAGCTAATAACGCTGAAATACTGATAATGCCCGGCGAAACACAATCAATTAAATGGGTCGCCGACCGTGTTGGTATATTCCCTTTTTACTGTACAGATTTCTGTTCTGCACTTCACCAGGAAATGTCCGGATATGTCAGGGTATCGCCTGCTGGTTCTAATGTTGCTTTGCATTTTAGTACCGGCACTAATAAGCCGGCTGTAAGTGCTGATACTACAAAAGCCAACGAAAGTGTTTCTAAGAACTAACAGGTAACATGATTTTCTAAAGACTTTTATTGTGACATGCGTCCGGGATCTCATGGGGTCCCGGACAATGTTTTAAAGAAAAGATAGTATGAAAAAGATGAGCAAGGTGTCAAGAATTATAATAGCGTTTGGATCTCTAACAATGATCATAATGTTTTTTGTGCCTGCATGGTCTATTTACCTGGTTGCTCCGCAATATCCTGAAGGGTTGTCTATGCAGATCTGGCTATATAAAATTACCGGGCAGGTGGATATAATCAACGGCTTGAATCATTATATCGGAATGAAACATATTGAGGCAGAGATGTTCCCCGAATTCTCTTTTCTTGTTTATATACTCGGGTTCTTTATATTGTTTGGATTGGTGATTGCGTTTACCGGCAGCCGCAGATTACTCTTCACTTATCTTGTTTTTTCTGTGATTGGTGGTGTGGCAGCATTAGTAGATTTTTATATGTGGGGCTATAAATACGGACATGACCTGGATCCTTCAGCCGCCATCAAGGTTCCCGGTTTGTCTTATCAACCCCCTCTTATCGGTCATAAAAAACTGCTGAACTTTGACTCCTTTTCTTATCCCGACACCGGCGGGTGGGTGGTAGTTGGCGTAACCACTCTGTTTTTTATTATCTGGTTTGTGGAATGGCGGAAAACCAAAAAACAAAAACCAATGGTATATACTAAAACTAAACTTTCGACCTCTCTTGCATTTATTGTTGTCCTGCTTTTGGGATGCAATCCTAAATCCGAAAAAATTAATTTAGGAAAAGATCAATGTGCCGAATGCAAAATGACGATTGCAGATCCAAAATTCGGAGCTGAGATCGTAACTAAGAAAGGGAAGGTGTATAAGTTTGATGATACACATTGTATAGCTATATTTTTGGAGCGCCGTGGTGTGGAACTCGGTAATATACACCAGACATTATTTGTTCGCTATGATAAACCGGGAGAGTTTATAGATGTACGGTCTGCGGAATTTGTTGTAAGCAGTCAGTTCAAAAGCCCGATGGGAGGCAATGCGGCCGCCTTTATAAACGTTGCGGAAGCCAATAAGAAATCCGCCGAAATCGAAGGAAGCCGGGTTACCAACTGGGCGACGCTTTATAATATTTTGATCAAGTGAGAAACTTATTAATCATATTGCTCCTGTTTGTAATGAACAATGTTTCAGCCAACAGGATTATAGTTGGAAAAGATAAAGCGATCAGCACTTTGAGACAAGGGATTAAGGTAGCCAATGACGGCGATACCATTTTGCTGAACAAAGGAGTTTACCGGGAAGGCAATATTATAATTAATAAAGCTATTTATTTAATAGGAATTGGAAGTCCTGTGCTGGATGGTGACAATAAGAATGAGATCCTTACACTTACCGGAAAAAATATAGTGATCAAAGGCATTCATTTTGTTAATGCGGGTTACTCATCAATGCATGATTATGCGGCTTTGAAAATAATTGATGCAACGAACATTATTATTGAAAACAACAGTATAATCAATGCTTCGTTTGCTATCCATTTGGCTAACACTATTAATTCGGTTATCAGGCATAATACGATCAAAGGCAATAACAAATCAGAGCATTCGTCCGGCAATGGTATCCATCTTTGGAAGTGTGCGAACATGCGGGTGGAAAAGAATTCGATCGAGGGTCATCGTGATGGGATCTATTTTGAATTTGTTACTGAATCAACCATTCAATAC
>CBFGXP010000298.1:0-3909 GCA_965652775.1 uncultured bacterium | reverse complement strand
GCCAACTTCTCACGCCATTTTTGAAGTTCCGCGGGTGTTTGTCTCACCCAATCTTTTACTTCACCAATGATCTTTAATGGTGCCTGGGTTCGATATGAACGGGTCGGATTGCCTGGAAATTTTTTGTCTGTAACGTTCGGGTCATTTTCAAAGCTACCTGTCGGTTCAACGATATAAACACGTTCAGATCCCTCACCATTGGCTAATGCCGCAGCAAGTCCCGCCCCATTAACCAGGGCAGTGAAATAAATGTGATTCATTATGAATTCGGATTTGTAATTCGACTCACGACCCGCCGTCAGCAAATCGCCAATCTGCAGATCTGCTTTTGTCCCGTGATAAAAAGGACCTTTGTCAGAACGTTTTTCCCTGAATGAATTTGCTAAGTCATGATTCTTTTTTGCATTGTAATGATCGTTTAAGTCCTCATTACATTTGGCGATGTTTGAATATAGAGAAGGAAAAGCACTCGTAACAGAGTCGTTATTTATTTTTAATGCAAACTGCAAAGCGGTTTCGAGCCATTTTAATCTATCGAAAGTGTTTGCCTGGTGCCTGGCTACATAATAAGCAGCAATAAATTTTTCAAAATCATTTGTCGCTTCGTTCCAGGCTTGGAAAAATAGTTTGCTTGCTTCTTCCATTTTGCCTTTTTCTTCCATAGCCATCCCTTCAATACAAAGTTTAATAACATTGTTGTTTGGGTTGAATTCCATTTACTAATTGTTTTCTCTGTTAATTAATTTCTTCTCCAAAAGTAATTCTATGTCCGTCAATGGTACGAATGGAAAACTCTCTTTGTCCCCAGGGTTTGTTTTCAATGCTGCCTGGAATATCTATTTCTTTTGATCGGTACTCGTTATATAGCGCATCGATGTTCTCTGCTTCCAAATACGCAAAATAAGAATGGCTGTTAATTTCAGAAGCAGGTTTATCGTCAGGGCATTCTCCAAGCATTAATTTTACACTGTCACGAACAAGAAAATGCCAGCCGCCTCCTTCCCAGATGGTCTGAAAGTCTAATTTGTTTTTATAAAAATCTACCGACCTGGCCAGGTTGTTTACTGCTAAAACATACCTGGTTCCTGAAATTTTTGGCTTCATATTTTTTGAATTTATCATTACTGCAGCAAAAGCTTCACTTACGTTGACCTTGCAATGATCTTATATCGTTTGCTACTATTTTAAGATCATTGTTGAGTTGATGACCGCCACTATCTATTTCACGAAAAATAGCTCGTGGCAGCTTTTCTTTGTATTGTAACAGGTTATCATAAGGTATTTCCTCATCGTCCTTACAGTGATAAAAATAGATTGCGATATCTTTTGGAAGATGATCACCAAAATCTTCTTCCAGTTTAAGACCTTGTTTCCAATCTTCATGACCGTTCCAGAATGGTGTGGAGATAAGGAAGATGCCTGTGACCTGTGCCTTGATCTTATTTTCAGAAAGCCATTTGAGTAACATTGAAGCACCAAATGAATGTCCAACTAAGATCATTTTACTTTTAGTATCAAAGATCGCCTCGCCGATCTGCTTGAGCCATCCATAATCCTTCTTTGATTCATCAGGAACCATCCGGGGATAGTTTATTTCATATGCGGGGCCCAACGCGGATCTTAAAGAATCCACTAATTTTTCATCAGCTTCATATCCTCCGTCGCCGCCACCTTGTATAAATAATATATGGTTTCGCATATTTTACAAGGCTTAGCACAAAAAATAAACCAGTTATCGGTATGTCTTGTGTCAATTATTGCGACTAACGCACCGAAGCGTGCAATCTCCATTCAATAATGTTTTGCAGGCTTCGGCGCAAGGCCGCGGACGGACGAAAGCAACTAAAACATGTCTTTAATTTCCTTTTCAGTAAGTCGTAAAAATCTTGCGGCGTTATTGAATAAAATGTCTCTTTTTTGTTCTGCCGTTAAAAATGTTGCTTTATTGATCGTCTCAATTCCCTCCCCTATTGATTGTGGCCAAACCATATTATCTGAGCCAAACATGATCCGTTTTCCAAATCCTGCATTCACCAACCTTTCCAGGTAAAAATAAAATTCCTTTTTGGGAAGCATATAACAGATCACGCCGAGATCAACATACAGCTGGGGATGCGTGTACATTGTCGCGATCATATCATCTATCATGGGCCAGCCCGCATGCATTGCGTACACACGAAGTTTGGGATGCTTTAACAACGCTTCTTCTAATCCGAAAGGGCTATGCAATCTTGCCCGATAATTTACCGCGCCAATATATGGCGCACCCGGTGGACCGCAACCGACATGAATACCAACAGGAATATCCAGTTTTTCTGCCAAAGCAAGATAAGGTTCAAAAGCAGTATCGTCCGGAGCGAAACCTTCGTATTGTATTGTTACTTCACCAAACACCCTGAATTCACCTGAACTGAATAATTTTTCGAGCGTATCAACTGTCAATCCATATTTTTTTGCAAGTCCGAAATTCCAATCCAGGCTATTGATGATGCGCTTCGGTTCTTGTTTTTTCCATAAACGTAGTAATTCCGGATCGCCGCTGGTAACTCCATAAACATTATGTTTTCTTAACTGGGCCAATGTAAGTTCACGCAATGAATCATTGGTGGTTGGAGAAATAATGAATTTATCGGCCCAGGCACTTGTCTTCAATGCGTTGGTAAATGTTTTTCTGTAATCTTCGGCAGGATCATGAACTCCAAAGTTTCTGAACGGGACCCCGATCTTAAGAGGTGGTGGGCCTTGTTCATCTGCATGCAAAGCATGTAAATGCATATCAATGACCGGCAAGGGACGTTGCTGAGCAATCGATATAAAAACAAAAAAAATTAATAAGAAACTGGAAAAGAATTTTTTATTCATAGACAGGTCGTTTACAATTTCGTTAAGACACATTTTGGTTCTAAATCCATAAGAAAGATAGAAACGTAATGAAGATAGGATAGAATGAATAAATGTCAATGTCTGTCCTCTTTGTAATGCAGTTCAGTTACCCCGCAGGTAAATGCAATACTGGAAGAAAAGAAAAATACTAGAAAGGCCGGATCATTGTATTGTGAAATGCTGCCACTCGCCAATTTCCTTTTTCCTTAATGAAAACACGAATACTGAGTTCCTGATGTGATGGCAATTTCAGTCCCGCAGCGTCAACAAGTCCGCTGAGTTCATTGGTCACATGTGCAATAGCTAATTCCGGGCTAACAAATCTGATCGTGGTATTTAATGTCTTTAATGTTGCTTCCTTTGCCCGTGTTGATAAGATCGCTGCAAGCTTTTGTTCTATTTCTGCTGCTCCGGTATATTTATCTCCGCGAACATTTACAAAGTCTGCGTTGGAAGTATACATTTGAGTCGCAGCTTTAGCATCGTGTTTATTGAAACCGTCTGTCATTTGGAGAATGATATCCCGTATCGTTTGCTCATCTTTTTCCTGATTATGATCCTGTTTGCAACTCATGAGGATAAAGAAAAGCATTACAGATGCATGCATTTTAAATAATCTCATATAAGATGATTTAGTCGATTACAAAAAGAGACAGATGTTTATTGTCTGTCAACTATGTAATTCAGCTCAGTTACCCCGCAGGTAAATGGCCGGGTAGTGACCAGGCTTAATTTTATTTTGTCCCGATTGCTATCGGGATTGATGTCTTCAAACAATGGAATTCCTCGTCCAAGTATAATTGGATTGACAAATAGCCAGTAGCCGTCAATTAAATTCAGTTCCATCAAAGAATGTGTTGCTGTCGGGCTGCCAAAAAGCAAGATGTCTGGTCCTTGCTGCTGTTTTATTTCGTTTATTCTGTCTGTTAGGTTGTGGCTGATAATTGTTGTGTAACCTAAATCTGAATCTTTCAGTGTTTTTGATAAAACAACTTTGTGAACTTTGCTATACCACTTTGAATGTTC
>CBFGXP010000297.1:0-3936 GCA_965652775.1 uncultured bacterium | reverse complement strand
ATCATTTACTCGATTTCAGAATATCTAATAACAAACCGGAACAAAAGAATGATCCGGCTGCAAAAAAAGGGATAGGTCTAACCAATGTAAAGAAACGATTGCATTTACTTTATCCCGGAACGCATTCCCTGTATATCACAGAAAATGATATGAGCTATGAGGTGGTCATGAAAATTGCGTTACATCTACCTGTTGAAAACAGCATACAAGTCGTAAACCAAGAAGAAAAGCAAATTTATGAACTGGCATGAATTTATTTTTTCAGAGAAACCTGGACACCGGCTCCGGCGTCACCTGGTCTTTTGGCTGTTGTGGTGGGCTTATTTTGCAGCTACCTATTACTATTACCTGCAGGTGGGCTTACAAGAGATCGTGTTTGGAAATCTGAGTTTAATAATGCTTGCGCAATCATTGCTGCTTATATTAATTCATCTGACAGCTTGCTATTTCTTTATCTATATTTTATTGCCCAAATATCTTATTACAAGAAAATATTTGCACCTGACTGGTGGTATACTTGTAACAGCAGTTTTTCTTTTGGGTGCCGGTTATTTTGTTCATAGCTTTCTGTTTCCCATCATTGACCCGGATTATCATTCCAGAATTTCTTCAAACAATACGCTTTGGTGGACTAATATCAATTCGGGTTTATTAAATGCGCCGAAAGTAATTGCGGCTGCTGCGGCCATCAAGTTAATAAAGCGCTGGTACCTTAAACAAAAAGAAAAAGAAAAAATAGAAAAAGAAAAACTGATCACTGACCTGCAGCTGATGAAAGCACAAATTCGCCCCGGCTTTCTTTTTAATTCTCTTGACCAGATCTATGAAGCCGCAAAAAAAAATTCGTCTCATGCCCAGGAATTATTATTAAAGCTTGCGGATCTTCTTAGTTATCTCCTGTACGAATGTGATGAGCCAAAAGTTCCTTTGGAAAAAGAATTAGATATGATGAAAGAATATATGATACTGGAAAAAGCAAGGTATGGAGAAAGACTTGAGCTGGAAACAGTGATAAAAGGCGATGCCTGCAACAAAAAAATTGCTCCCCTGTTACTTTTACCCTTTATTGAAAACAGTTTTAAACATTGCAATAACGAGACCGAACAACCCTGGATCAACCTTGACATTAAAATTGATGACGACAACTTATCCATGAAGCTTATAAATGGCGTTTCAATATCAAATATACCAAGCGATAACTCAACCCAGGATATTTCAAACATTGAAAAAAGACTGGAGCTTTTATATCCGGGCAGACATGAATTAAAAAAATATATCGAACACGAGATTTATGTAGTTCATTTAAAAATCCGGCTCAGTGAAAAAGACGAAGCGGAAACTTCTGAAATGATAAAAAAATTTGAATTAAAAGAGCACTATGCCCTCAATTAAAAAAATAAAATGCCTTGTTATAGATGACGAACTTCCAGCAAGGGAGGTTCTTGAAAAACATATTGCGGGAGTCGAAGCACTGGAGCTTGCGGGCAGTTGCACCAATGCAGTAGAAGCTCTTTCTTTTTTACAATCCAATACTGTTGATCTTTTATTCCTTGATATTCAAATGCCACATATACTTGGAACCAATTTTATCAGGACCTTAAAAAATCCGCCGAAAGTAATTTTTACCACAGCTTATAGAAAATACGCCATTGAGGGATTTGAATTGGATGCAGTTGACTACCTGCTTAAACCGATAAGCTTTGACAGGTTTTTAAAAGCAGTTAATAAAATTCTTGAACTAAATCTCCAGGGTAATACAAAAAATAGTGCTGCAGAAAAGCAGGCTGAGACTGCCCAACCTTTTTTGTATCTGCGTGTTGACCGCAAAATGATAAAAGTTTTGTTCAATGATATTTTATACATCGAAGGCCTGAGAGATTATATCCGGATATTCACGACAACAAAAACAATAATAACGAAACACCTGCTGGCATCGCTGGAGGAAATGCTTCCATCGGATGCTTTTCTGCGCATTCATCGCTCATACATTGTCTCGATCAGCAAGATCGATTCATTCAATTCAGATACAATAGAGATCGGCAAAAAGGAACTGCCTATAGGAAGATTATTTAAACACGATGTAAACAAACTGCTGAATGCTTCCACGATCCGGCCGAATACTAATACCTCTTTGAAAAACAAACCTGGCACTGATTAAAAAATCTCATTCTTAACTGCTAAAATGATTTTTTATGAAAAATTTCATTCTTACCGGGTTGTCATTGCTGACAATTTCAATAGCCGCGTCGGCACAAGGATGTGTCATTGTGCGCAATATTTCCGGATTTGTGCATTATAACATCAACGATCACTCTTTTTCCCGCAGCGAATGGGTTTTTGATGCAGCGGGTCGCTACTTCAGATCTTTCCGTGATTTTAAAGGCGAAGAGGATTTGAAAACGCCTGACGAGGATCTTTCTGAAAATAACGTGTTCACATTTGATTTTACACTCACACGGATCCTTAGCAAAGGCTGGTCTCTTACATTCAATATACCATATACGGCCAATACACGTACCACGAACTCTGAACATGGGGGAAAAGGCACACCGCGATATGCTACTCATTCAGTGGGGTTAGGTGATATGCGCTTTACCGTTTATAAATGGCTATTCAATCCTTCAGCGTCTTTTAAGGGAAACATTCAATTAGGTCTTGGACTTAAGTTCCCAACGGGTGATTACAGGTACCAGGATTATTATTACCGGAAAGCAGACAGCGCCGTGCTTGCTCCTGTAAATCCTTCTATACAATTAGGCGATGGAGGTACAGGCATTATCACCGAACTCATCAGTTTTTACATTTTAAACAAGTCTATTAGTTTTTATGGTAATTTTTATTATATGTTGAATCCGCGGGAACAAAATGGTACATCCCCTTTGGCTGGCCGAGCTCCGACCCAGATCCAGATCAAAAGCGGGAATACTGTGAATAGTGTGATGGATCAGTACACTGCCCGCATCGGCGTCAATTATAATATAAAAAAATTAGCTTTTTCCGGTGGCCTCAGGTTAGAAGGCATCCCTGTATACGATGTTTTAGGTGGCAGTAATGGCAACCGACGTACAGGGTATAATTTTTCAGTTGAGCCGGGCATTAATTACAATATGAAAAGATATTCCTTGTACTTATATGTGCCAGTTATGGTGAAAAGAGAAACCAAACAATCAGTACCCGACAAAAAAATAACTGAGATGACAGGCGTATACACCTTGACAGCCGGGGGTTTTGCTGACTACCTGATTTTTGCAGGCGTATCTGTTAAACTGTAAGCGATAACTGGTCTTATAAAAAAATGTTCGCAAAATTTATTCTCTGCTAATAACCTGCCTTAATATAACTCCAACCATCCTGCTGTTTTGAAGAAATTTCAAGAGTGGCTAAGGGAACAGTTACAACCTGCGGCAATAACTGGTTTCTGGTTATTCCTTGTCGTTGCATAGAAGCTTCGCATGCAGCAAAAATTACATTGAACTTCCCGTGAAATCCTTCAATTTGTTGCTGCACGCTCGTTTTCTCGGTCATCAACATTTGAAGACCCGGCCCATAACATACCACTTCCAGTTTTGCTGTTCCGTTTGTTGCCTTTGTGATATTATTAAGTTGCCGCATCATTGTGGAGAAACTTGCAGTATCTCCTTTCGTAAACTCAAAAACCATTCTATGTTCTTTTTGCTGTGCAGACATAAAACTGACAAACAAAAACACGGTTACAACAGATAAAAATATTCTTTTCATACCTTTTTATTTAATTAAAGGTATGAAACATGTTTTGCACACGTGTAAGGTTTTTAACCCTGTATATGCTATTAAAAAAAGCCGGAAGTATTTCTTCCGGCCCTGATGTTGTTATCAAACAGGAATTCATTCGGCCGTGAATTTTACACGGAGAGTCACTTAGTAAAAAAGACCCATCAATTTTTTTTCTTACTTAAA
>CBFGXP010000296.1:0-3976 GCA_965652775.1 uncultured bacterium | reverse complement strand
TCGGAAGGACTGAGTTTCGATGAATGCATAACCCAATAAAGATCCATCTGCAGTTTTACAAGTGCAGGGTCAGTTTCCTTCATGATAATCGAATAACCGTTCTCTCCCGCATGATCAGTAAATTCAAAATCATGGTTATGGTAAGCAAAACCTAATGCTGCTTTGTTTACCCGTTCCCCAATTGCATTCAGCTTTGTTGCTAACAGTTTGAAATTTTCAATCGTTCGAAAAGCAGGGTCCAGCCATGGCCATGTAATATAGCGCTGTCCCAACGCATGTGCGCCTTCTATGCATTGATCAACATACCGCATCATGGCATCTGCGGGCTTACTGAAATAATTTGTAAAATCATAATGGCCACTCGTAGCGATCAGGTTGTTTTCAGCCAGCAGTTGTTTAAAAGCTGAAGCGTCCATTCCATAATATTTTTTCTGTTGGGGATCATAGCCATAGGTTTCGCAATCTTCATATCCAATGGAAGCGATCTTTTTTATCGTACCGGTGAGATCTTTTGCCAGTGGTCCACGTACGGTAAAAAGCTGTAGCCCCATTTTGTATTTGGCAGTCGGTTGCTTACTAAAACCGTGAAATGCTAACAAGGACGCAGACATGAGTGATGCTGATTGAACAATAAAGTCTTTGCGGTTGATAACCCTGGTTCCTGCCATTCAATTTTCTTTTAATTATGAAATTCATTACACTTACAAGGAGGAAAGTTAATTCATTTCATGTTCTTTTGTTGCGACCAACTATGTAAGAAAGATCCGGCAAGTTTCATCCCGCATCAGGCGGGACAAAAATTATTAGACGCCAACGAAACCTTCGTCCCGGTTACTATCGGGATTGTTCCCTGGCGTCATTGCCAGAAATAAAATTTTTTGTTGGCTGACTGTGGAACTATTCCGGGCCAACGGATGATTTGAATTGTCATTAAAATAAATAGGGTGCATTGAATACACCCTGTTTAAAACATTATATAATGTCGAAGGAATTAATAGACTATGATCTCCCTTCTATATCCTGATCAATCGCTAATTAATTGTTTATTTCCTGGCCTCTGTTATCCTTCCAATTACTTTCAATATAACTTTTGTCCTCATCATTTTTAGGATGAACACCCAAAACGATGTTTCCGTTTTTTATACCGGATTCGTATAGTTTTGCTCTTGCTTCCGGAATTCCACTACCCACTAATGCGCCAATTATACCACCAGTTATTCCTCCTGCCCCTGCTCCTGCCAAACCAGCGGCAATTGGACCAGCAATTACAAGTCCAAGTCCTGGTATAACGATGCTGGTACCAATTGCTGCTACAACACCTGCAATTGCACCAATCGTTCCACCAATCGCAGAACCTTTACCTGCTCCTTCAGCCGCTTTAGTACCAATTTCAGTTTCACCTTCATCGGCAAAATGTGCCTTTCTCGTTTTATCTGACATTACCATACTTATTTCCTCATTTGTGTAGCCTCTTTCCTGTAGAGCATTATAAGCCTTTTCTGTACTTTCTCTGTCAGCAAACATGCCCGTAAGTATATTCTGCCTGGTTTTGTTACTGTTTCTGTTGTCCATTTGAAAATAATTTAATGATTAAAGAATTTTAACCTACGACTATTGATAAATACTATGCCAACAAATTTGATAGTTAAAATTATAGTGCTCGAAGTTTTATGAGGTTTTAATTACTCAATCAATTCCCATTATCAAAATAAATTGATTGTTTAAGACGGATAATAGGTTAAAAAAATTACATGTTAAACTGCGAGGTGCAAACATCGAATAGACTTAAACTGTAACACCATTGTTGTAACTAAACTAATGGGGTTTACCTCTTCATCAATTAAGTTGTAAATGACCGAACATAAAAATTGCAGACTGTTATTTTGGCGGAAGACAAAAAATAAAAAATTAAAGGCAAACAGTTTTATTTGAAAAATATGTTTTGCAGAAAAATAGCTACCCGTTGCACTGTATCTTCAAACTGTTTTGCGTCGCTGAAAATTGAATTGTGTCCGCTTCCTTCGTAATACTTTACCTCTACCTTCTTATTCTCTTTTCTCAATGCCGCTTCAAATTTACGGACCATCTCCATACTAGTGAATGCTGAACCACCATCGGCTGGACTATCATCCGTACCATGTAGCATCAATACAGCTGCCTTAACTTCGGCGGCCCGTTTTATTATTTCGGTAGTATAACCACAAGAATTCAGAATTATTGCCTGTCCTTTCCCCGGGTGTGTCAGTACATAATCCAACGATGCACCTGCACCTCTCGAATGTCCAAAAATTGCTAAATGGTCTTTTCGTACAAAAGGCAACAAATTCACTTTTTGTATAAGTGAATCAATAATTACCCTTGCCAGGCGAAAACGATCTGATCCCGGTACATCGATCAGAGGAGGTGCGTCATTGAAGTCAACTGGTGTAATAAATCGGGTGCCTTCACCTTTTCGTCCTGCGAACCAGCAAGCAGCAATACCAACGATATCTTTTTCCGCCATACGTTGAGCCAATCTTATATACTCCTCTGCAAAGCCATGGGTACCGTGAAGTATAATGATTGCAGGAAAAGGTCCTGTTCCTTTTGGAGCAGCAAGTGCGGCATGAACAACCCCGCTGTCAGTTTGCACCTGGATCCAGGATATAGAGCCGGCGTTTTGAGTCCACGCCTGATGAAAAATAAAAGCGGCTATTATGAAAGGCAAAACTTTTTTCATAAGAACTTACTGCTACTGTAATAATTTCATTTAACAAGTTACATCTTATTAGATTAGTAATTTTTTCTGTTGTGTAGCGAAAACCATGGAAGAAAGTTGTACTGGTTGTGGAGCAAGACCCCCAACTGATTTTCGTCTCACATGAAAATATTCATTAAATTGAAATACAATTTACCGGCAGTCTTATTCATTCAATATATTTCCAGTGAACAGATATTGTTGCGGGATCTTAAGGATAATTACTTTGTTTTTTGTTATACATGCAACGGCCCAGCAACCGACTGCAGAAATTGACCATGATACAACCTATTACGAATCCTTTGTGGGTAAAACAATTACCGGCAGATATTATTTTTCTCAGAAATACACTGCATTAGAGATAAAAAGAGATAACGAAACAACGCCCCGACTTCGCTACGTGCCAAACACAACTTTAAATATGGGGATAGGCGCTACGTATGGGTTATTTACATTGAACCTTGCTTATGGTTTTGGATTTTTAAATAGCGGTGAAGAAGAAAAAGGCAAAACCAAGTATTGGGAAAACCAGGGACACATGTATGGACGTAAATGGAGTTTTGATTTCTATGCACAATTTTATAAAGGTTACTATCTGTATCCTAAAGGACTGGGATCCCCTTATCCCAATTCATATTATGTGCGGCCGGATATAAAGTTCAATTTAGTTGGTGCTGCCACTTATCGCATTTTGAATCATAGGAAATTCTCTTACAGGGCTGCGATGGTCCAAAATGAGTGGCAAAAAAGATCAGCCGGCTCCTTTTTATTGGGTGGCGAAATATATTACGGCATCGTAAATGCAGACAGCGCCTTAGTACCTGAAACTATGGCCACTTTGTATAAACAACAGGGCATTCATAAGCTCCAGTTTTTTAAAATGGGACCGGGTGCAGCGTATGCCTATACACTTGTATTGCGGCAGCACTTCTTTATAACCGGTTCGCTCAATGCAAATCTCAATCTCGGGTGGGTTATGGAAACAAACAAATCCAGCAGCGAAGACTGGTGGAGTATTACGCCTAATTTTTTATACCGTATTGCCGCTGGATATAATAGCCGGTCATGGAATATAAATGTATCATGGGTAAGTAACCGTATCCCGGTACGGGGAGCATCTTCTACTGACGGGTATATCGCACGGGTGGGAAATGTAAAAGCAACACTGGCCCGCCAATTTCCGGTGGGACCTAAAGCCAAAAAAATTTTGAAGCCACTGGATAAATAGTAACAAAGAAA
>CBFGXP010000295.1:0-4048 GCA_965652775.1 uncultured bacterium | reverse complement strand
GTGGTGAACTAAAGGTTGAAACAAAGGAAGGTGAAGGGAGTGAGTTTATCATTCAGCTATCTGCAACATGAGGATCGGTAAATATATACTGAGTGCATTTTTTTTTGTGCTGTATTCCTTTGTCCTAAAAGGGCAAAATAATGCTATTGATTCTCTTAAAAGAGTTCTGCAAATACAAAACGCAGATACCAATAGGTTTATCGTTGAGTTATGATATTGTAAAAGCACATGGCGGTGAGTTGAAAGTGGAAACTAAAGAAGGAGAAGGTTCAGAATTTATTATTGATCTGCCATTAAATAAGGTAGTATGATAAAAAGGTTTTTTTTATTATCATTCATTTTGATTTTTGCTGTTAAGGCAATTTCGCAAGTCAATTTGCCGGACGTTTTTGAAATTAAAACTGACACAACATTTTTTCAATATTTAAGAGGCAACCAATGGCAAGTACTGGAAGATAAAGAGGGTCGGTGGACAATTGAACAGGTAAGCAAATCCCCTCTATCCGATAAATTTCACAAAAGAGATACAGTAATACAAGGCATAGATACTGTAGTAAAAACTTATTGGTTTCGCTTTCGGTTGAAAAATGCAATGAATGTGCCTGCTAAAATTTCACTTGATGCTTATTTTGAACGTGACGATTACTATGTACTGGATCAAAAAGGGTCAGTCACTCATTTTGTTACGGGAAGAGGTGTTCCGTGGAAAAACAAAGACGGTTTAAAATTCCGCAATTTCATTCCGCTAACGTTGCAACCAGGGGAGGAGGTGCTTGTGTATGACCGTGCAACGAATGATAATCCGGGAATGCCTGATCTTTTTAATCTCGACATTGCGAGCACAGAAAAAATCATTGATAGAGATTTTGTCAGCGAACAGGATCACTTGATACCAAGGTCTTTCAAATTGACCTATTTTGCCCTGGGCTTTTTTTTATTGGCCACTATTTTTAATCTTTTCTTTTTCTGGACAACACGTGAACGAACATATCTGTATTTCGCGTTATTTCTTTTGTTCGTGGTCGTTGAGATTTTTACTCAGGGACTGACACGCCTATACCCGGGATTAGGGACTTATGAGGGAATATATGTTATCATTGCACTGTTCTTTTATTTTCTTTTTATCCGGCGTTACTTTGGCACCTTTCAATACGCTCCCCGCTGGGATAAGTTCCTTATGGCCATCAGCGGGCTGATCTTGGTTAATGTAGCAGCCCGGTTTATTTTTCCTGATAACGATTTGGCAGATATCGCCTCGCAGATCAACGCATTTTTCATCAGCCCTGCCACGCTGCTGGTAACTTTCCTTCTTTTTGCCCGGAAGCACAAACAGGCAGCCAGGTTTTTCATGATCGCAATACTGCCCGACCTGTCATTTCAATTACTGTACGGACTGGGTGTGGTCATATTTCAATTACGCCTCAAAGTGCCATATTTTTTGGAATGGATAGAGCAAAATGCGAATGCCATTTCAATTACTACTACTGGCTGGATGATACTACTCTTTACATGGGTTTTATTTAAGAGATATGATCAGCAACGAAAAGAGATTGCACAACAACAACTTGATAAGGAACGATTGGCAAAGGAAAAAGAGATTGAACGAAGCAACCTGATAGAACAACAAAAAATCGAACTTGAAAAAACGGTAGAAGAACGTACTGCGGAATTAAAACAATCCCTACATGATTTGCGGGCAACACAGTCACAACTTATTCAATCAGAGAAAATGGCTTCACTTGGGGAATTGACAGCTGGGATCGCTCATGAAATCCAAAACCCGTTGAATTTTGTAAATAATTTCTCTGAAGTAAATGATGAATTGTTAAGAGAGTTACATGCGGAAGCTGAAAAAGGAAACATGAATGAAGTAAAAGCAATTGCAAAAGATATTGCATTTAATTCTGAAAAGATCAATCATCACGGCAAAAGAGCAGATGGAATTGTAAAAGGAATGCTTCAACACTCAAGAAGCAGTACCGGTCAAAAAGAACTAACAGATATAAATGCTTTATGTGATGAGTATTTGCGATTAGCTTATCATGGATTAAGGGCAAAAGACAAGCTATTCAATGCAAGAACTGAAACTAATTTTGATGACAACATTGGAAAGATATATGCAGTACCGCAGGATATCGGTAGAGTAATTCTAAATTTGATCAACAATGCATTTTATGCAGTGGATGAAAAGACAAAGAACCACCTCAATGGTTACGAACCGACAATTTCAGTGAGTACAAAAAAGAATAATGGCAAAGTCGAAATAAGAGTGACAGATAATGGTAATGGCATTCCAAAAAAAATCCTGGATAAGATCTTTCAACCTTTCTTTACTACTAAACCAACAGGGCAAGGAACTGGATTAGGTTTATCGTTGAGCTATGATATAGTTACAAAAGGACATGGGGGTGATTTAAAAGTTGAAACCAAAGAAGGTGAAGGAAGTGAGTTTATCATTCAAATACCTGTTTCCAAAATTGCTGAATCATGAAATCCTATTTGACCACTTTGTTGGGAATAATGTCTTTTATTTCTGTTCTTGGCCAGCAGGAAATTTTCAAGGATGCAGACAGTCTGATTAAAAAGCTTTCAGCAGCTTCAACGGACACTGCCCGCATTTTATTAAAGTGTCGGTTAGGTGAGGCTTACAGGTCCAACAAGCCCGATACTTCATTGATCCTTGCTAACGAATCTTTAGCACGGTCAATAGAGATAAAATTTAGAAAAGGTGAGGTACATGCGCTGGTCTTATTATGTGTTATGTATAGGGAAAAAGGAGACCTGCCTTATGCACTTGAACTTGGATTAAAAGCATTAAAAATAGCTGAAGAGGAACGGTATGTTGAAGGACAGATAGCCAGTCTGGTTCGCCTTGCGAATGTATATCTTGCTGTCAGGGATGCTCCCAAAGCAATAACCTATCTCCAAAAAGCGGATAGGCTTTTAAAAAACAGCTATGATAATTTTTGGTGGTCCGTCACCCAATTTTTTTTGGCAGATGCATATGAACAGTTGAATAAATTGGATGATGCTGAAAGGCTGGTGGAAATGCTTGAGAAAAAAAATGGATCCGAACCTCTTTGGATAGTCATAATTAACCGGTCGCTCGGAAATATAGCTGCAAAAAGAAATGAACTTCCGCTTGCTATAGAGTATTACCGCAAAAGTAAAGCAGAGGCTATTGCCGGCTCTTCATTCAGAGAAGCAGCAACGGCAAGCAATGCAATGGCTTCCGTGTTTAAAAAACTTAATCAGCCCGATTCTGCTATATTTTATGCAAAGCAAGGACTGAAGTTTGGAGAAATGCTTTCATACACGAACCGCATACTCGCAGCAAGTAATTTATTAGCTGAATTATACGCAAAAAAAGATCCTGTAGAAGCAGTAAAATATTACCAGGTCGCTTCAGCAGCAAAAGATAGTTTATACGGAGTCCAAAAAGTTCAGCAACTCCAGTCTGCAACGATGAAAGAACAGGAAAGACAAGCTGAATTGGAAGCGACAAGGCTTGCTTATCAGAACAGGATGCGGCAATGGGCTTTGCTGGCAGGTGCCGGTATATTTTTAATCATTGCAGTGATCCTTTTCCGGAACAACCGGCAAAAACAAAGGACAAACAAAACTTTAGAAACAACTCTTACTAACTTAAGGAATACGCAATCACAACTTATTCAATCAGAAAAGATGGCTTCGCTTGGAGAATTGACAGCAGGCATTGCACATGAAATTCAAAACCCCTTAAACTTCGTAAATAATTTTTCTGAAGTAAATAAGGAATTGATCGGGGAAATGAAAGGAGAAATAGAGAAAGGGAATATTGAGGAAGTAAAAATAATTGCAGATGATATTGAAGCTAATGAGGAAAAAATCAACCACCATGGTAAAAGAGCTGATGCTATTGTAAAAGGTATGTTGCAGCACAGTCGCAGCAGTAACGGGGTAAAAGAACCAACAGATATCAATGCATTGGCTGACGAATATTTAAGATTAGCTTATCATGGATTAAAAGCCAAAGACAGAACTTTTAATGCAACGATGAAAACTGATT
>CBFGXP010000294.1:0-4077 GCA_965652775.1 uncultured bacterium | reverse complement strand
AGTGATTTTTCTAACTGGAGAAACGCTTTAAATCCTTTTTTATAAGGTTCCCACATAATATTGAGAAAGCCATCACTTCAGGCTTACCTGTTTTTCTTTTTCGGTAAACTGTCCTTTGATCTTGATCTTTGCCCAGATCTTGTTGCGGGTAATATTTATAGTGTCAAATGTGCTGTGAATATTATTGTGATCGATATCCATGCCCGTATTATTCATCAGCATCCTGTCCATCGCGCCTGTGGCCTGGTCCTGGGCATAAATGAAAGTTTCGTCGTAGTAGGCGATCAGGCCATCTTCCACATGGAATTTTTTGTCGAAGTTATTAAGCGCACTTGTATAGATACTCCACTTAATGCTTTTGTTGTAAGGCAATTTGACAAGGAAACCCCTGCCGGTGGTGCAATCATTGAATTTTAGCCAGGCATAACTCGTATCGTTGAAGTAGCAATTGATGAAATCCTTATTCAGCCTTACCTCTTTTCCTACAAGCTCCTGGAAACCCATCTTGCGTTTAGTGTCAAGGCCCTTATGGCTCCATACAAATGTATCGGGTTGACAATTTTTTATGGACAGTAAAACAAAAGGCGTGTCGGGGTGAGGGTGGATATAGCGAAGCGTATCGGTAATGCAGGCAGTATCGCAAAAGCCCTGCTTGTCGGATGCACCGCAGGAGCTCATGTGCCATGCAAGAATAATAGCGCAAACAGGGATGATCAATAATCTCATACAAATTGGTTTTAAAGTGCACAAAAATAAGGGTAAAAAAATGTGGAAATAGGGAAATATGGAAATGTGGAAATGTGGGAACGTGAAAATGTGGAAATGAGAGGTCGATGATGTTTTTATTTGGATTCCAGAATTCCCATCATCTACCTGAGTTCCCTTTTTATAAATAATCCATATTTAAGGTTGCAAACAAGATTGAATCAATCAGGCCATACAAATATTCATTTCCACATTTCCACATTTTCACATCTCCACATTTTTCACATTGGCTTGTTTCTTATCTTCGAAGAATGAGTGAAATGAAGGCATTTAGTTTACGGGCATTTAAAAATAAGGCTCAAAAGAATAAAGGAAAAATGCGACGCTTTCTTGGCCGCATCGAAAAAAGCCCTCCACGAAATCTCACCGCACTCACTATTCCCCTGGAGCAGCAAGTTTGGAAAGAGACGGATTGCCTGGCATGTGCTAATTGCTGCAAAACGATGACGCCTACCTTCAACAATGCCGATATCAAAAGGATCTCTGCGCATTTTGGTCAAACGCCCGACGAGTTCAAAAAAAAGTGGTTGAAAAAAGATCGGATCGGCGACTATGTCAACACCCGTCAGCCCTGCCAGTTTCTCAACCTAAAAGATAATAAGTGCAGTATTTATGAGATACGCCCTGCCGATTGTTCCGGCTTTCCGCATTTACCCAAAAAAATGAAGGATTATATTCACGTGCATAAGCAAAACATTGAATACTGTCCAGCTACCTATCGCCTGGTTGAAAAAATGATGGCAAGTATTAGTGTTTAACGTGTTCACCCCCTCATTTCACTTACAATCGAAAACCATTTTACGCAGCTTTCGCTGATTGCGCAGATCAGGCAGATCAATTTTGGCATGAGCATAAACCCTTGCGCCTTTGCGTGAAATTCCTCCCGTCACAAGTACACATCCTCCAATAAAAAATACTCCGGCTCCCTATCATGAAACAAAGTGATTGCAAGTATTCCGTATTGCAACCATTTATAGCCCGGATTTAAGAACAGAAACTGATCGGTAGCCCATTGCAGTGATTTGAATTTTTTCCTGGTTACACTTCCTTCCGGGTAGCAAAAAGGGGAATAGTGCCTGATCTTTACTTCGATTATATGGAGGCAATCGTTTTTTTGCGCGATGATGTCTATCTCATACCGGCCATATCGCCAGTTGCGATGCAGTAATTCATACCCGTTTGCCACTAGCCATTTCGCTGCCATTTCTTCCCCCTCTTTACCAAGTACATTATGCTCGCTCATACCTTATCTTTACTTGAAGATAAAAGCAACGCCAATCAACGGCATGTGTTTTTCAACGAAAATGAAAGTTAAATGAACGCCATTGCACTGGTAAAAGGCACGGTGAAAAATTATGATTGGGGAGGTTATACGTTTATTCCTGCTCTTTTGCAAGTTGAAAACCCCAACAGGATACCTTACGCTGAATATTGGTTAGGTGTACACCCGCTTGCTGATTGCATTGTGCAAATGGGTGACGATACTGAAAAAAATCTACGTGACCTCATCGACAGCGATAAACAACTTCTGGGGAAGAGAGTAAATAGCCAATTTGGAAGTTTTCCGTATTTGTTGAAAACGCTGGATGTGCGCGATATGCTTTCCATCCAGGTACACCCTTCCAAAAAAGATGCAGAAGCTGGCTTTGCGCTCGAAAATGCACGCGGAATTGCAGCAGATGCTCCTGCTCGAAATTACAGGGATACTAATCATAAACCCGAATTGCTCGTAGCGCTGGGCGATTTCTGGTTATTACATGGATTTAAAAAAGAAAAACAGCTATCGACCATTTTTTCGACTGTAAAGGAGTTAAAATCATTGAAACCTCATTTCGATAAGCAAGGGTATAAAGGATTGTATACGCAGGTTATGAAAATGTCGCAGGGAGACGTTAATAAATTACTTACGCCGCTGCTCGACAGGGTAATTCCGTTATATCATGAACAGAAATTATCAAAGACAAGCGAAGATTTTTGGGCGGCGAGGGCCGCTCTTACATTCGCAAAGGATCATATAATTGACAGGGGCATCATTTCCATCTACCTGTTCAATCTTATCCAGTTGAAAAAAGGGGAAGCTGTTTACCAGGCAGCGGGTGTGCCACATGCCTACCTTGAAGGTCAAAATGTCGAAATAATGTCCAATTCGGATAATGTATTAAGGGGCGGTTTAACCAGCAAGCATATTGATGTCGACGAATTGCTGAGAAACATTCGGTTTGAAGCCACCAGTTATAAAATACTAACCGGAGAAGTGAAGAATAAGGAAAGGATTTATCACACAGCCGCTCCCGATTTTGAGTTGGGGTGTTTTGAATTGGAAGCGGGCAAAACGGCTCAGTTTGCACCAATCACAGTTGAAATGCTATTATTGACAGAAGGCAACGTAGAATTAAGCGCCGGCGATGAAGTATTGCAGTTAAAACCAGGTACTCCTTCAGCCACTACTTTTCCGGGTAAAACTGTGCGGCTGCATGCATTAGAAAAATCGATTGTTTATCGTGCTTCCGTACCTGTGCACAGCGGTGAATAAATTGAAACGTCATTTAGCGCAATTCATTTATTTTTGCGCTTGTTGGTCCTGGGTTAGGAGATCAGGATCCGAATTACAATCACTATCATGTCAAATAATCTCATTATGAAGTTGAACGGCCGATTGATCATTTTCACCCTGGTACTCGTATTGATGACCACCGCTTTTAAATTTTTCCTTGGACCTAACCTTGACTGGTCTGGTTTTTCACCAGTTATAGCTATTGCCCTGTTTTCAGGAATGATAATGCGCAATCGCGATCTTTCGTTTGTGTTGCCCTTGCTTTCAGTGCTGGTAAGTGATATGCTCATCCAGGTTTTATACACTATGGATTTGTTTCCTTATCCCGGTTTTTATAGCGGGCAGTGGCTGAATTACCTGATTTTACTTATCCCAACCCTGATCGGCTGGATGTTGAAAGGTAAAAATCTCGGTAGCTTATTTATCGGCGCATTGGCAGCTCCAACAGTTTTTTTCCTGGTTTCAAATTTTAATGTCTGGTCGTCTAACCTGGTTTCGTATAGCAAGGATTTTGATGGCCTGATGGCTTGCTATGCTGCCGGGTTACCATTTTATAAAAATGCGTTGATCGCAATGTTCGTTTTCTTACCCCTGATCATGATAACTTACAATTATATCGCAAGGTATAGGCGCCAGTTGACTTTGGCATAATGCGGAAGTAGGGCTGCTAAAAAGAGCGGGGAACAGAGCGGAGGGCGAGGGTATATACACCCGCTCTCGCTCTGTTCCCCGCTCTTTTTCGAATACGGTTAATTACA
>CBFGXP010000293.1:0-4081 GCA_965652775.1 uncultured bacterium | reverse complement strand
TGTAACAGAGGAAATAGAAACACATTCAGATATTGAAAAGTCGTTGCTGAAGATTTTAAGGTTATGGGGCGGACTTAACGAGAATGTAACGCTCGGCGACCGCTGGCAACATGGCACCATGTTACTACAACCAGCTGATAAAAGCTTAAAGCCTAAAGAAATCCCTATTGAAGATTTTTTTCACAAGGTCGTTATGCTCCGTGACAGGCTAAGAGTACTGGAACAAAATATCAATAGCAATAAAAAACTAAGCGATGAAGATAAGGTAGGTATGCAGCAATATATTACGCGTTGTTATGGCTCTCTCACTACATTCAATGTATTATTTAAAAATAAGGAGCATTGGTTTGTGGGAGACAAAGGAAGTCACGATTAACCCCCTGTCCCCCTAAAGGGGAGACTTTGTTTGAAAATTTCTTTGATCACTTCCGGAGGATAGTACGAGCCGTACAAGAAAGTTTACAGATGAATAATTTCATTTCTCAACAAAAGAATCAGAGATCCTTTTCCATATACACAACTCCGGGTAATGGGTTATCATAATATGGCGATATATTTTTAAATCCGAATTGCTTGTATAGATGAATGGCTGCCTCCAATTTCAAAAAAGTATCAAGCCGCATTTTTTTATAATCCCTTTCTTTTGCTGAGCTCAATATATCTTCAACTAATAGTTTGCCGATCTTATTCTTCCTGAAAGATGGCTTTACATAAAGGCGTTTCATTTCACAAGCTCCCTGCTCTTTCAATTTGGTTAAGGCAATGCAACCTGCTACCCGATAGTTATCTGGTTCATCTTCCCAATATGCCAGTAACAGGTCCCCCGCCGGCGGGCCATACTTTTTTAACGGATATTTTAGCTCTTCTTCAAAACTTTGAAAACAAATATCTTCATTTAATTCTTTTTCATACTCCCGGAAGAGATCCCTTACAACATCAAGTTCTTTCCCTTCTTCAATAATATGTTTAATCCGGAGCATGATTTTTTGTTGTATAAAATTAGTTTATCTACCTTTTGCGTGAAAAACTATTTAGAATGCTGGTTCGTTTTATCTTCTTTGTTCCTATACTATTTATTGCTACAAATATTTTCAGCCAGCGATACAAAAAGATCCATGATGATGCGGTGTTAGTAGATACTCATAATGACTTCCCAAGTGCATCTATTGCAAAGAAAGTAAGCTTTGATACTGACCTGTTAGGCAAAACACATTCTGACCTGGCCCGCATGAGAATCGGCGGTGTTGATGCACAGATCTTTTCCATCTTTTGTGGTCCCGAGCAGCAACAACCATACGCTTTTGCTAATCGTCAAATTGATTCCGTATATGAATGGGCAAACCGGGCACCCATTCGTATGACGCTTGTAAAAACACCGGATGAATTGAAACGAGCGGTTAAAGATAAAAGACTGGCAGCAATGCTTGGTGTTGAGGGCGGGCACATGATCGAAGATAAAATTGAAAACCTTGATGCCTTGTATGTACGTGGCGTAAGATACATGACGATCACATGGAATAACAGCACAAGCTGGGCTACTTCTGCGGCGGATGAAACAACCAAGGGAGATTCATTACCCCATAAAGGTCTTACTGACCATGGAAAAAAGATCATACAAAGAATGAATGATATTGGAATGTTGATCGATGTTAGTCACAATGGTGAGCAAACTTTTTGGGATATAATGAAACTTACAAAAAAGCCGGTGATTGCTTCACATAGCAGTGTATGGGCAATTTGCCCTCACAGGCGGAATTTAAAAGATGACCAGATAAAAGCCATTGCTAAGAATGGCGGTGTCATTCATCTTAATTTTTATGCTGGTTTTCTGGATAGTACCTATGAGAACAAGGCCCAGCTGTTATTAGCAAGGCATAAGCCCGAAATCGATTCATTGATTGCACAGGGTACGCAACCTGATTATGCAGGAATAATGACAATGGAAAAATACCGGGATGAAACAAATTCTATCCGTCCACCTCTTTCGTTGCTCATCGATCATCTTGATCATATTGTAAAACTTGCCGGCATTGACTTTGTCGGGCTCGGTTCTGATTTTGACGGCATCGAAGCAGCACCAAAAGAATTGAATGGTGTCCAGGATTTCCCTCTTATTACCAAAGCATTATTGGAAAGAGGATATAGCAAAAAAGATATTCGAAAAATTTTAGGAGAAAATTTTTTACGTGTGTTTAAGGCCAATCAGATCGGGTTGAACTGATCGCCTCTTCTTTCAGTTTCTTATCAAAGAAAAAAGTTCCTGCAGGTATGATCGCTGCGAGAAATGCAAGGGCAAACCATTTTAAACTTTTATGACGATCTGTTTTTACTTCCCATGCAAGAAAGAGAAACGCAACAAATAAAATACCATGTGCCCAGCCAACAATAGTAACTGCCATCGGTTGTTTCAACATATATTTCAGCGGCATAGCAATGCCGAGCAATACTAAAAAAGAGATCCCTTCGGCAATTCCAACTTTACGAAGCCAGGAAAGTCTATTCATACTTAATATTTATTGTCAGTTAATCACTCTCTTTTCCAGCTATTGTATTTCTCCTGGCTAATTACCCCGCTGGACGCATGGCTATACATATCCATTTTAAATGACACATAATTTATTCCTGGCACTGATGTAAGATTAATAACTGCATCATCGAACCATGCCGAGGCACCGGCAGTGCCCATCTGGTTGCCAAGATATTCGCCATCGGGAACCTCAATGTACACAGTATCTCCCCCCTGTTTTAAAAAGACTATCTGTATCTCAGGATATTTTTCATTCAATCCGTTTATCATTCTTTTAATACTAATTGCACTGTCAGGCACTGTACTGTCTCTTTGCATGATCATTGAATCCGGATTGATATGCCATGCCAGTACCGTGTCACTAACCATATACTCCGCTTCACTTATTTCATTATTGTTATTGCCGCAACTAAAAAAAATCGGGAACAAAAATAAGATGAGTGTATAACGCATGAATGCAAGTTATTAAATGTTATCAGTGAAATTTTATTTTACAAGGGTTAATTTACAGCAGGTAAACATAAAGTTCACAATGTTAAAAGCAATGGTTAACCAGCATCCCTTCTCACCTCTTTATGCTGATTGAAAATGCATTTGAAGGATTCTCAGCTAGCAACCGGTTGAACTCCTCCTTACTGAAGCCTTTTGATATGAGTTCAGGATATAATTGTTTAAAAATATTTGTATACGGCTTTATTTCCTGGATTTTTTTCTGAGGATCATACCAACCGGCATCATGCGAGATTAATATCCTGTTAAGGATGTTATGTTCTTTTGCGAATAAAATTTTCTCCGTATGTTTTTGGAGGTCCCATCCCAGGCCATCAAGACTTATCCAGCAACCTTCCTTCGCGGCAAGCAGATAATTGTTATTATCTTTTTCATTTTGTGCATGAACCCAAATAAAAGCCTTAGGAGAAACATTCATTTCTTTGAGAATTTTTAATTGAGGCCAAAGTCCTTTAGCCTCTCCCGTATGTGAAGCAATCGTCAATCCTGTTTTCAAATGAGTAATTGCAGCTGCCCTCACCAGTTTTTGATCAATGGCATCAAGCGGGTCTGACGCGTCAACACTGATCTTTATAAACCCTGGTTTTACATGTGTTCCTTCTATGCCGTTTTTGTACTCATTGATCCAGATTTCGGCCAGTTCCTCAGGAGTTTTGTCAAACGCAAATGCAGGAACATATTTATTATTTACTGCTCCATAAAAACCAGTATTGGTTACAATAGTAAGTCCTGTCCTCTTTGCGATCTTTTCCAGCAGTAAGACATCTCTGCCAAGATAAGCAGGTGTTGCATCAACAAAATATTTTACATTATGCTGTTTTAGCTCTTCAAGATAATTAAGCAGGGCGTTTATTACAGAATCATGATCCCATCTTCTAGGTTCAATACTGTCGGCACCGATAAAATCTACAAGAAGATGTTCGTGAGAAAGCCAAACTTCAGCAGGAGATACTGTTACAGGACCTGTCACCGATTGTACCGGGTTTTTTTTATTATTGGGTGCACAAGATTTCAACAAAACCAAGAGCGAAATGGCTATGATGC